>NZ_JBSGUP010000284.1:0-10094 GCF_053607985.1 Streptomyces sp. NPDC055078 | reverse complement strand
GCACCGCGCTCACCGTCCAGTGTGCGCGGTGCCCCGGCTGCCGTACGGGCGGAGCCCTTACAGCCCGGGGTACAGCGGATGCTTCGCGGCCAGGGCGGACACCCGGGCCCGCAGTGCGGCGCTGTCGTCCGCACCGAAGGGAGAGGGTGCCTTAAGGGTCTCGGCGATGATGTCCGCGACCTCCTGGAAGTCCTCCGTGGTGAAGCCTCGGGTGGCCAGTGCCGGGGTGCCGATCCGCAGGCCCGAGGTGACCATCGGGGGACGGGGGTCGTTCGGGATCGCGTTGCGGTTGACCGTGATGCCGACCTCGTGGAGGCGGTCCTCGGCCTGCTGCCCGTCCAGCTCGGAGTCGCGCAGATCGACCAGGACCAGATGGACGTCGGTGCCGCCGGACAGCACGGAGACGCCGTGCTCGCGCACATCGTCCCGGACCAGGCGCTCGGCGAGGATACGGGCGCCGTCCAGGGTGCGCTGCTGGCGCTCCTTGAAGTCGTCCGTGGCGGCGACCTTGAAGGAGACCGCCTTCGCCGCGATGACGTGCTCCAGCGGGCCGCCCTGCTGACCGGGGAAGACCGCGGAGTTGATCTTCTTGGCCAGCTCCTGGGTCGACAGGATCACCCCGCCGCGCGGGCCGCCGAGCGTCTTGTGCGTGGTCGTGGTCACGACATGGGCGTGCGGCACCGGGTTGGGGTGCAGTCCGGCCGCGACCAGACCCGCGAAGTGGGCCATGTCGACCATCAGATACGCGCCGACCTCGTCCGCGATCCGGCGGAAGGCGGCGAAGTCCAGCTGCCGCGGGTAGGCGGACCAGCCGGCCACGATCAGCTTGGGCCGGGACTCCTTGGCCAGCTTCTCGACCTCGGCCATGTCGACCTGTCCGGTGGTGTCGTCGACGTGGTAGGCGACCACGTTGTAGAGCTTGCCGGAGAAGTTGATCTTCATGCCGTGGGTGAGGTGCCCACCGTGCGCGAGATTCAGCCCCATGATCGTGTCGCCCGGCTTCAGCAGCGCGAACATCGCCGCCGCGTTCGCCTGGGCGCCCGAGTGCGGCTGCACATTGGCGTGCTCGGCGCCGAAGAGCTGCTTGACCCGGTCGATCGCGATCTGCTCGATGACATCGACGTGCTCGCAGCCGCCGTAGTAGCGGCGGCCGGGGTAGCCCTCGGCGTACTTGTTGGTGAGGACCGAGCCCTGGGCCTCCATGACCGCGACCGGAGCGAAGTTCTCCGAGGCGATCATTTCGAGGGTGGACTGCTGGCGGTGGAGTTCGGCGTCGACGGCGGCGGCGACGTCCGGGTCCAGCTCATGGAGGGGGGTGTTGAGGAGCGACATCGCGGAAATCACAGTCCCTGTCGTGGTCGTGGTCGGTTGCCCGGGCGCGGCGGCTGTCGGCGGACTCCCCGGGCGCGGCGGCTGCCGGGGAACTCCCCGGACGTATCGGCCGCCGGAGAGTTCCCGGGCGCGTCAGCCGCCGGAGGGTTCCCGGCCGTACTGGCTGCCGGAGCGTTCCCGGCCGTATCAGCTGCCGGAGAACTCGGTGTACTCATCGGCGGAGAGCAGACCCTGCGGCTCGTCGCCGACCCGCACCTTGAAGAGCCAGCCGCCCTCGAAGGGAGAGGTGTTCACCACGGACGGATCATTCACGACGTCCTCATTGATCTCGGTGACCTCACCGGAGACCGGGGAGTACAGATCGCTGACCGACTTGGTCGACTCCAGCTCGCCGCAGGTCTGGCCCGCGGTCACCGAGTCGCCCACCTTCGGGAGGTCCACGTACACGACATCGCCGAGCGCGTTGGCCGCGTGCTCCGTGATGCCGACCCTCGACACGCCGTCCTCGACGGCCGACAGCCACTCGTGCTCCTTGCTGTAACGCAGCTGCTGGGGGTTGCTCATGATCTGAATTCTCCTGTATGCGGAAATCGCTGATGAACGGGCCCGGGGATACGGACCGCGGGGCGGCGCCGGACCCCCGGGAAGCGGTGCCCGGCGCCCCCCGGGCGGTGGTGCCGGGGGGCCGCTTCCGGACTGTTCCGGACTGCTCGCGGAGCGCTTCTGGGCTGTTACTGGTCTGCTTCCGGGCTACTTCTGGCGCTTGTAGAACGGTAGGGCGACGACGTCGTACGGCTCATGCGTACCGCGGATGTCGACTCCGACACCCCCGGTGCCCGGGGTGGCGTGCGCCGCGTCCACATAGGCCATCGCGATCGGCTGCCCGAGCGTCGGCGACGGTGCGCCCGATGTGACCTCGCCGATCACCTGGCCGTCCGCGACCACGGACATCCCGGCGCGCGGGATCCGGCGGCCCCGCGCGACCAGCCCGACGAGCTTGCGCGGCGGGCTGCTCGCGGCCCGCTCGGCCGCGGCGGACAGGGCCTCGCGCCCGACGAAGCGCCCGTCGTTGGCGGTCTTCTCGAACTTCACCACCCGGCCCAGACCCGCGTCGAAGGGGGTCAGCGCGGTGGTCAGCTCATGTCCGTACAGCGGCATGCCCGCCTCAAGCCGCAGGGTGTCGCGGCAGGACAGCCCGCAGGGGACCAGACCGGCGGGGGCGCCCGCCTCGGTCAGCGCCCGCCACAGCTCCTCGGCGAACCGGGGCTCGGTGAACAGCTCGAACCCGTCCTCGCCGGTGTAGCCCGTACGGGCGATCAGCGCGGGGACACCGGCGACCGTGCCCGGCAGCCCCGCGTAGTACTTCAGTCCGTCCAGATCGGCGTCCGTGACGGACTTCATGATGCCGGGCGACTGCGGACCCTGGACGGCGAGCAGGGCGTACGCGTCGCGGTCGTCCGCGATCCCGGCGCGGAATCCGGCCGATCGCGCGGTGATCGCGTCCAGGACGATCTGGGCGTTCGAGGCATTGGCGACGACCAGATAGGTGCTCTCGCCAGGGCCAGGGCCAGGGCCAGGGTCGGTGCTCTCGCCGAGCCGGTAGACGATCAGATCGTCGAGGATGCCGCCGTCCTCCCGGCAGATCATGGTGTAGCGGGCCCGGCCGGGGGCGATGGAACCGATGTTCCCGACCAGCGCGTAGTCCAGCAGGGCCGCCGCGTCGGGGCCCGTGACGGTGATCTCGCCCATATGGGAGAGATCGAAGAGCCCGGCCCGGGTGCGTACCGCCTGGTGCTCGTCGCGCTCACTGCCGTAGCGCAGGGGCATGTCCCAGCCTGCGAAGTCGGTCATGGTCGCGCCCAGGGAACGATGCAGGGCATCGAGGGCGGTGAGACGGGGGGCAGTACTCATGGGTGGGGCTCCCAGGGGCATGACAGGCGACAGGAACGTGACAGAAGTGGGCAATCCTCCCCATCTGTCATCGGAACCTGAGAGGTTCGTCGCGACCGTGCGTACAGGTGGTCGTGACTTGCACCTTGGGTGGAGCCGCCGGGAGCGGCCCTCTTTTCAGATCTGCCTCATCACGCGCGGTACGGGGCCTGAGAGATTCAAGGGAGGAACTTGCTCCTTCGGCGCCCGGCCCAGAACGGCCGGAACTCTCCCGCGTGGATTCAAGCGGCCGGTATGCAGTTGGCGGGCACATCATTGCACGCCTCCCGCCCCGGTGGGGGTGTGGACCCGGCCGTTCTCCGGGCACCCCGGCGCGCGTGCGCCAGGGCCCGGACGCGCCCCGGACGCGTTTCAGCGGCAAATTGGTTGTGCCGCATTACCATTTCTTTACGCTTCATGGGCAAGTGTGGTGGGTGAGCTGACATGGGGGAGGGTGTGATGACGTTGCAGCACTCCGGTGCGTACGCGACGACCGCGGGAGTGCCCGGACAGCCACAGGCGCCCGTCCGGGAGCTGCTGGCGGTGCCGGCGCCGGTGCTGCGCGATCTCCGGGCCCGCGCCGGGCGCAGTCCGCGGCGGCTGACGTTCGCGGCCGGGGATGTGGTGGTGGTCTCCGGACTGCCCGGCAGCGGCAAGTCCACACTGATCCGGCGCGCGGCGAGCAGCCGGCGCATCGACTCCCAGGACACCCGGGACCGCTGGGACACCAAGCTCCCCGGTTTCCTGCCGTACGCCGTCTACCGCCCCTTCGTGCGCTTCGCCCACTACGCGGGACTGCGGCGCGCGCTGCGCTCCGGCGAAAGCGTCGTCGTCCACGACTGCGGCACCCAGACCTGGGTTCGCCGCTGGCTCGCCCGCGAGGCCCGCCGCCGCGGCGACGCGCTCCATCTGGTGCTGCTCGACGTCTCGCCCGAGGTGGCACGCCAGGGCCAGCGTGAGCGTGGCCGGGGCGTGTCCGGATACGCCTTCGCCCGGCACCGCCGCGCGGTGGGCCGCCTCGTCGCCGACGCGGAGGCCGGCCGGCTGCCGGCCGGGTGCGCCTCGGCGACCCTGCTGGACCGGGACGCGGCGACGCTGCTGGTGAAGATCGCCTTCGCGGCGGGAGCGGCGGGAGCGGCAGGGGTGGCGGGGGTGGAAGGTCCGGATGGCGCGAGGCCGGACCAGCCGGACCAGCGGGTGCTGCCGACGCCCTGACGCGGGGTCGGCCTCGGATCGGCCCGTGCTGCCGACGCCCTGACGCGGGCCCGGCCTCGGACAAGCCCGTGCCGCCGGCGCCCTGACGCGGGACCAGACCGTGCCGCCGACGCCCTAAAGTCGGGGGGACAGCCGTGAGGACGACCGGCGCAGCCGGGGGAGAGGCCAGTACGACATGAGCGTTCCGGAACAGACCCATCCGCAGAGGTACGACGGCGGTTGGCCCGCGAATGAACTCGAAGAGGTGCTCGCCGCCTCGCTCGGCGAGCCGACCGCCGGGGCCCGGCTCGTCGAGGTCCTCGGCCGCAGCCCGGTCTGGGTGCCGCTGCCCAACGGCGGTTCGCACGAGAGCAGGGACCTCGATCTGCCCACCATGCTGATCGACGGCGAGGCATACGTCCCCGTCTTCAGCTCCGAGCAGCAGTTCATGGTCTGCGTCGGCGGTCATATGTCCTTCACCGTCGCCCCCGCCCGAGACTTCGCCCGCGGTCTGCCCCCGCAACTCGGTATCGCCGTGAACCCCGGCGGCACGGTCGGCGCCCCGCTGCCGCCGCCCGCCGTCGCCGAGCTGTGCCGGGCGGGCCGTACGCCGCTGGAGGGCGTTCCGGGGGCCGGCGGCGGGCGGGTGCGGCTGTTCGAACCGGACTGGCAGGAGGAGCCCGTCGACTTCCTGGCCGCCGCGGCCGATGAGTTCCGGACTTCCGGCGTCGTCAGCACCGCCCGCCGCGCGCTCGCCTCCATCGAGGGCGACGCGCCCACCCTCTTCATCGGCGTCCAGGTCTCGTCCTGGGAGGCCGCCGAGCACAGCGCTCCGATGGACGCCCTCGGCCGCGCCCTGGGCCGGGTCCAGGTGAGCTGGCCGGTCCACCTCGTACTCCTGGATATGGCCCGGGACCCGGTGGCCGACTGGATGCTGGAGCGGGTCCGGCCGTTCTACCAGCGGGATCACCTCTAGGTCGTGTTTCGAAAGTCCCGCCTGGCCCGCGACGCCCTGCACGCTCCCCCTGGGCCTAGCGGCCCGGGGGGACCCCCACGCTGCGTTGTCGGACTCATCCAAGTACGTCCAGTACGAGGATGATCCTCCGCCTTGCGAAGGCACGCACCGGACGCCGCGGGCCTCGCCCTCCGGGCGGACGGCGCTACTTTCGAAACACTCCCTAGGGCACAGTGCGAAAGCCCCGACCGCCCGACTGCCCGGCGTGCCGGGGCAGTCGGGCCCGGCGGACCCGCCCCGGCCCCCGGGGTCGTCAAGGCCGTCAGGGCGACGGCACGGCGGCCGATTAAGCTGGTTCCGTGGCAGGGCCTCCCACCGGTCTGGAGGTTGGTGCCGAATCGTGAGTCACAAGAGGGGCGGAACCAGGGTGAGCGCGTCAGGCACCGCGGCGGCCGGGCAGGTCGAGCACATGCTGCGCCAGGTGACCCCAGGACGCTATGACGCGTACGAGGCGCTGCTGACGGCGCTCGCCGATCCGGCGCACGGCAAGGTGTGGATGCTGCTCTGGCACGGCCGCCCCGGCTCCCCCGACGCCCAGTACGGGAACATGGAGGTGGAAGGCGTCGGCTACGCCCCCTGTGTCACCTCCGCCCAGGAGCTGGCCGTCTCCGGCTGGAACCGCGCGCACGAGGTGGTCGGCGGACTCGACATCGCCCGCGCCCTCTACCCCGACCACTCGGGGATCTGGCTCAATCCGCATGCCCCGGGCGGTGGCGTCGGCATCCCCTGGCCGGATCTGCGCCGGATCGCCACCGGCCTCGACCGGATGCCCGCCGGACCGCTGCGGCTGTCCGAACCCGCGATCGAGATCCCGCACTTCTACGCCCTCCTCGCGCAGAACGCCCACCGCACCGCCCCGATCAGGTCCCTGCGCCGGGCCTGGGTGCAGCCCGCGCTGGGCGCCCCGTATCTCGCCATCGGGCTCGATCTGTACGACACCGGACGGCAGTCCGTCGACGCGGTCCGGGCGATGATGCAGCAGTCGATCGGGGCGGTGCCGGAGGGCCTGCCGGTGTCGACGGTGGCGATGTCGGACGCGTACGACCCGGTCGCGATGTGGCTGCGGGCCAACGCCCGCCCGTTCTACGACCGAGGCGCCCACGCCGCCCCGGCCGCGCCCCCCGACGGCTACGGCTACCCCCCGTCGTCCCCCCACTGACGAGCCCCGGCAGAACTTCGCAGGAACCCACCCCCTTGGCGCAATCGCACATATGAAGGGCGCCGCCCCCACAGCCGTGGACGATCCGTGCCCAGCCATGCCATCCCCCATGGAAAGCGCTCTCCCATCTCGCGGCTCCCTGCGAATGCCCAACACCCCCACCTATCCACATAGCGGGAAGACTCTCAACTATCCCCCGATATGGGGCAGATGGCGACCCGCTCAGGCATAGGTGACGTCCGGATAACGGAAACCCCCAGGGCTCATCACGTTTGAGCAAACATTCCCCGGGGGGTCTGGCGGGTGATCGCGCGACCGTTGAAGACTCCCGCAGCAAGGGACTGATTCACCCCTGTGTACGGCCCTGTGTACGGCGCGCTCCAGTTGTACGTCCCGTACCAAAAGCTGCATGAGTACCACCAGTTGTGAACCAAGCCGCTACAGCGGCGGGTACGGGCCGGTCACCTCCGGCCGAGAGGGGTCCCCACCACGATGACGGCACCATTGCACGACACGAGCGCGGACCCGGAGCGATCCGGGGCCGTCGACGTCGCGGCGGCTGTAGTCGGCAAGTCGGTCGAGGGGCGGTCGCTCCGGCAGATCGCCTGGACCCGTCTCAAGCGGGACAAGCTCGCGCTGACCGGCGGCGTTGTCGTGGTCATCCTCATACTCGTCGCGATCTTCGCCCCGCTGATCGTGGATCTGCTGGGCCATCCGCCCAACCAGTTCCACCAGGACAAGATCGACCCGCTCTTCGGCACCCCCACCGGCTCGTTCGGCGGCATCAGCTCCGAGCATCTGCTGGGCGTCGAGCCCGGAAACGGCCGCGATGTCTTCAGCCGGATCGTCTACGGCGCCCGGATCTCGCTGCTGGTGGCCTTCCTGGCCGCCATGGTCGCCGTACTCCTCGGCACCGTCCTCGGTATCGTCGCCGGCTACTTCGGCGGCTGGGTCGACTCGGTCATCAGCCGGGTGATGGACATGCTGCTGGCCTTCCCGCAGCTGCTCTTCATCATCTCGCTGGTCTCCGTCCTGCCCAACGATCTGCTGGGCATGACCGGCAGCGGCGTCCGCATCACCATCCTCATCTCGGTGATCGGCTTCTTCGGCTGGCCGTACGTCGGACGCATCGTCCGCGGCCAGACGCTCTCGCTGCGCGAGAAGGAGTACGTCGAGGCCGCCCGCAGCCTGGGCGCGGGCCGCCGGTATGTGCTCTTCAAGGAGCTGCTGCCCAATCTGGTCGCCCCGATCACCGTCTACACGACGCTGATGATCCCCACCAACATCCTCACCGAGGCCGCGCTCAGCTTCCTCGGCGCGGGAGTGAAGCCCCCGACCGCCTCCTGGGGCCAGATGCTCTCCACGGCGGTGGACACCTATGAATCCGATCCGACGTACATGGTCGTGCCGGGCCTGGCGATCTTTGTGACGGTGCTGGCCTTCAACCTCTTCGGCGACGGCGTACGAGATGCGCTGGACCCCAAGGGCACCCGTTGACATCCCGGCGGGCCGCGCCACCAGGGCCCGCCGGGGGAGACCACCGCGGCGCCGTCCGGCCGCGGACAACCGAACGTGCCCCTGTCCCACTCGGTCAGGCGGCCCCGAAGGTTCCCCGGCACATCGGGGGAACCGTGCTATCCCGGAGGTTGCAGGAACAATGACACCCCAACGTTCGTCGAGGACCAGGCGTATCGCCGGAGCGGCGCTCGTCGTGGCCGCCCTCACGGCCACCGCGGCGTGCGGCGGCGGTTCCAAGGACAAGGGCGGTGACGGCAAGGCGGCGGGTTACAACGCCGGCATGAAGGGCATCGCCAACGAGTCCACCAAAAAGGGCGGCACGCTGAAGTTCATCGGTAAACAGGACTTCGACTCCACCGACCCACAACGCCAGTACTACGGCATGGCCTGGGACTTCTCCCGGTTCTACGCGCGACAGCTGATGTCCTACGCGCCCAAGCCGGGCCAGGCGGGCGCCGAACTGGTGCCCGACCTCGCCGAGGCCAAGGGCGTCATCTCGAACGACGGCAAGACCTACACGTACAAGCTGCGCGAGGGGATCACCTGGGAGGACGGCACGCCGATCACCTCCAAGGACGTCAAGTACGGCATCCAGCGCATCTGGGCCACGGACGTCATCACCGGCGGCCCCGCCTATCTGCGCCAGGTGCTCGACCCCAAGGGCGAGTACAAGGGCCCCTACAAGGACACCAGCCCGGACAAGCTGGGCCTCAAGGCGATCCAGACGCCCGACGACAAGACCATCGTCTTCAACCTCGCCACGCCCAACGGTGACTTCGAGCAGATGCTCGCCATGCCGGCCGGGTCCCCGGTGAAGGCGGAGAAGGACACGGCGGGCAAATACCAGCTCAAGCCGTTCTCCTCGGGCCCGTACAAGTTCGAGTCGTACACGCCGAAGAAGGGCGCCGTCCTCGTCCGCAACGACAAGTGGCAGAAGTCGTCCGACCCGATCCGCCCGGCCCTGCCGGACAAGATCACGGTCACGATCAACTCCAATATCGAGGCGATCGACCAGCTGCTCATCAAGGGTGAGTACGACGTCGACCTGAACGCCACCGGTATGTCCCAGTCGGGCCGCACCACCGCGCTGAAGAAGCACAAGGGCAATCTCGACAACATCGAGACCAGCTTCATCCGGTACGTGGACATCGCCACCAAGGTCGCGCCGTTCAACAACGTCGAGTGCCGCAAGGCCGTCATCTACGCCGCCGACTACAAGTCGATGCAGACCGTACGCGGCGGCCCGGACGCGGGCGGCCCCATCGCCCCGAATATGCTTCCGAAGTCGATCAAGGGCTCGGACGACTACGACCCGTACGGCATCCTGGCGCGCGACGGCAAGCCGGACGTCGCCAAGGCCAAGACCGCGCTCAAGGCGTGCGGCAAGCCCGACGGCTTCAGCACCAACATCGCCGCCCGCAGCAACAACCCGGGCGAGGTCCAGACCGCCGAGGCGCTCCAGCAGTCCCTCCAGGCCGTCGGCATCAAGGCCGAGGTCGAGGTGATCGACGGCGCCGAGCACTCCAGTACCACCGGCTCGCCTGCCTGGGTGAAGAAGCGCGGGGTCGGCCTCAACATGACCGGCTGGGGCCCGGACTTCCCGACCGGCCAGGGCTTCTCCCAGCCGCTGGTCGACGGCCGTTTCATCGTCCCCAACGGCAACTACAACTTCTCCGAGACCAATGACCCGAAGATCAACAAACTCTTCGACGACGCGCTCAAGGAGACCGACGCGGAGAAGGCCGCCGGGATCTACCAGCAGATCAACCACGTCACCACGGACCTCGCCGCGCAGATGCCGTTCCTCTACGAGAAGAACTTCACCTGGCGCAGCTCGCGGCTGACGAACGCGTACTCCACCGCGGCTTACAACGGCCGGTACGACTATGTGTCCCTGGGGGTCGAGAAGTAACCGGCGAGCATACGGCCGGCCGGCCGGTGTACGCC
>NZ_JBSGUP010000283.1:0-10119 GCF_053607985.1 Streptomyces sp. NPDC055078 | reverse complement strand
GGGAGCGTCAGACCACCGCTCCCCGGCCCGGGTCGTCGTCCTCGTCGTCGCCGTGCGCCATCCGGGCCACCAGGGTGACGAAGCCGCCCAGGAAGCCACCGACGCACAGGGTGGTCAGCCACCAGGTCATGTGCCAGCCGAACAGCACGGCGACCAGCATCAGGACCGGACCGCCGACCACCGCGAGCCAGGCGAACTTGGCCGTGACATCGGCCTCCGGCAGCGGCGGCGGCTCGGGGGGTACGAAGTGTCCCTCGTCGCTCTCGTCGAGGTCGTCGTCCTTGGCCTCGGCGACCGAGTAGTCCCGGGGGCCGCCGCCACCGACACCTGGGGCGAAGGTGACGGAACTGCCCAGCGCCGGCTTGCCCTCGTCGCCCTTGGTATCCGCGTCGGCAGCCGCATCAGGCACGGGCTCAGGCTCGGGCTCGGCAGACGGCTCGCCCGCCTTCCCCTTCGGCGTCTCGTTCACCTCGGCCTCCAGCAGGGCGAGGTCCTCCACCGACTTGAACGGCTTGGCGCCCGGCGGGTCCGCCGGCTCCTCCCCGTACCCCGCGACGATGGCGGCCCAGGCGGCCTCCTCGTCAATGGGCTGCGGTTCCCGATCCGCGTCGTGTTCAGCCACCGGCACTGCTCCCCTTCGTCCCGACCTGTGGAGCGAACCGTCCGACGAACGCGTGAGACTCCTCGAAAATCCGCTCCGCATCGTGGTCCAACGTCGCGACGTGGTAGCTCTGTTCCAGCAGGATCTCCCGCACATCGGTGGAGGAGACCCGGCCGAGGATCCGGGCCGAGTCGGCCGGCGGCACCACATGGTCCTGAGGGCTGTGCAGCAGCACCATCGGCTGGGTGACCTGCGGCAGCTCGCCGTCGACCAGCCGGAGGAATGCGCGCAGTGAGTACGCCGCGTGCAGCGGCACCCGGTCGTACCCCAGCTCCGCCGCGCCCTCCTTGGCGATATCGCTGGTGAGCCCCGAGGTGGTCCGCACCAGATGCCGCAGGACCGGCAGACAGCTCGCGGCGAGGCCGTGCACCTTGTTCGCCGGGTTCACCACGACGACGCCCCGCACCGCGTCCCCGTGCTTCGCGGCCAGCCGGAGGGCGAGCGCCCCGCCCATGGAGAGCCCGAAGACGAAGACCTGGTCGCACCGCGCGATCAGCTCCCGCAGCTCACGGTCCACCTCCGCGTACCAGTCCTGCCAGCCGGTGATCTGCATGTCCTGCCAGCGCGTCCCGTGCCCGGGGAGCAGCGGCAGCGACACCGTGAGCCCGCGCTCCGCCAGATACCCGGCCCAGGGGCGCAGCGACTGCGGCGAACCGGTGAATCCGTGACAGAGAAGGACGCCGACCTCTCCGCCCTCATGGCGGTACGGCTCGGCTCCGGGAAGGACCGGCACCGGGGTCTCCTGTTCTATGCGTGAGGTCTCTGCGCGAAGCGGGACGCGTTGACCGGGGATGTACTCACCGTACGCGACCGGACTGACACCGACCAGATCCACAGACCGCCGAGCACGGGGATACGCGGTCACGTCGGGTTAAGGTCTGTTCGACAGCAACAGGAGGCATTCGAGTTGATCTACGGCGCTATGAAGTTCTCCATCGGAGGCTCGCTGAAGCTTGCCTTCAGGCCCTGGGTGGAGGGCCTGGAGAACGTTCCCGCCGACGGCCCGGCGATCCTGGCGAGCAACCATCTCTCGTTCTCCGATTCCTTCTTCCTCCCCGCTGTGCTCGACCGCAAGGTCACTTTCATCGCGAAGGCGGAGTACTTCACCTCACCCGGAGTCAAGGGAAAGCTGACAGCGGCCTTCTTCAAGGGTGTCGGACAGCTTCCGGTCGACCGCTCGGGCGCGCGCGGCGCGGGTGAGGCGGCGATCAAGGCCGGGATCGAGGTGCTGGAACAGGGCGGTCTCTTCGGTATCTACCCTGAGGGCACGCGTTCCCCGGACGGACGGCTCTACCGGGGGAAGCCCGGCGGCCTCGCGCGCGTGGCGCTCGCCACCGGCGCTCCCGTGCTCCCCGTCGCCATGATCGACACCGAGAAGATCCAGCCGCCGGGCAAGGTGGTGCCCAAGCTGATGCGCCCGGGCATCCGGATCGGTAGGCCGCTCGACTTCAGCCGCTACCACGGTATGGAGGGCGACCGCTTCATTCTGCGCTCGCTGACCGATGAGGTCATGTACGAGATCATGAAGCTCTCCGGTCAGGAGTATGTCGACATCTACGCGACGGCGGCCAAGCGCCGCATCGCCGACGAGAAGTCGGCCGCCGACAAAGCCGCGAAGGCGACGAAGACGGCGAAGACGGCGGGCAGGCCCGACCCGGCCGGTGAGCCCGGTCCCTCGCACGAGGCAGCACGCGAGACGCAAGGGGAGCCCGAGGTGCAAAGGGCGCCCGAGACGCAACAGCCTGAGGCGCAGGAGCCCGGGACGCATCAGACGGACAACCCGGTCGGGAACGACAACAGGCTCGGGACGGACAGTACGGTCGGGACGCGAGACACAGGAACGACGGGCAGGCCGGCGGCCTAGGCCGGCCGGCAGTCGTTCCGGGGGGACCGGGGGGAGCGAGCCATGGGGGAAGCGGGCAGGCGCGGTCGCGTCGGACGCGAGCGGGTCGTACGGATGTCGGTGGAGCTGCCGCTGTGGCGCGCGCTCACCGCCTACCGCGTACTGACCATGCTCTACGCGGTACTTCTCTTCGTCTTCACCCACGACAAGTTCGAGCGCCCCTGGGTGGCGGCCGCGTTCCTCACCGTGATGGCGGTGTGGACGCTGGCGACCCTGCCCAAGGTGTCGGGCGCCGTCCACTGCACGAAGCGGTTCCTGGGCATCGACCTCACCATCGCGCTCACCGGCATCATGCTCACCCCGCTCGCCGACGTCCAGGCCCAGCAGATCGACGGCCCGACGCTGCCCTCGATATGGACGGCGGGCTCGGTGCTCGCGTTCGCCCTTAAGGGCGGATGGCGCTGGGCGGCGTTCGCGTCCACCCTCGTCGCCGTCGCCAATATCGTCGAGCGCGGCCAGCCCAGCCGCGACACCTTCCACAATGTGCTGCTGGTGTGGGTCGCCTCCATCGCCATCGGTTACGTCGTGGAGGTCGCCCGCGCCTCCGAGCGCACCCTCGCCCGCGCCCTGGAGATCGAGGCGGCGACCCGGGAGCGGGAGCGGCTGGCCCGGGACATCCACGACAGCGTGCTCCAGGTGCTGGCCATGGTGCAGCGGCGCGGTACGGCGCTCGGCGGTGAGGCGGCGGAGCTGGGGCGGCTGGCGGGGGAGCAGGAGGTCGCCCTGCGGACGATGGTCTCCAGCGGTCTGGTCCCCACCACCCGTATCTCCGAGGACGCCTCGATGGGCGCTGTCGTCCGTACCGTCGAGGACGATGAGGACGAAGCGGCGGTCGTCGGTGAGGGCGCCGGGAGCGGCGAGGGCGGCGAGGGCGGCGAGGTCGATGGGATGGGACCGTGCGATCTGCGGTCGCTGCTCGCACGGCACGCGGGGGCGAAGGTGACGTTCTCCGAACCGGGCGCGCCCGTGCTGCTTCCGCCCGGTGCGGCGCGTGAGCTGGCCGCGGCGGTCAGCGCCGCCCTGGACAACGTGCGGCGGCACGCGGGAGACGGCGCCCGCGCCTGGATCCTGGTCGAGGACTGGCCCGACGAGGTGATCGTGACGGTACGGGACGACGGGCCGGGCATCCCTGAGGGCCGTCTCGCCCAGGCGGAGGGCGAGGGCAGACTCGGAGTCGCCCTCTCGATCCGGGGGCGGCTGCGGGACCTGGGCGGCACCGCCGAGCTGATCTCGGTGCCGGGGCAGGGCACCGAGGTCGAACTGAAAGTTCCGCGAGTGCCATGAACACCGCGAACCATGCGCATGCCGCGGACCCGGCGGCGCGATGCCGGGGCGGACGGCACCCATGGGTTCACCGGTCCGGCGGGACCAGCGGGACCAGCGGGACCAGCAAGACATGTCCGACCGGCAAGGCCGGCGCGACGGGCAAGGTGCACGAGACAGGCAAGGTGCACGAGACAGGCAAGGCCAGCGAGATCCACGGGTTCCACCGGGGGAAGGCGGACAGCAGATGACGGACCGGCAGTCGATCAAGGTCATGGTCGTGGACGACCACCCGATGTGGCGGGACGCGGTCGCCCGCGATCTCAGCGCGGCGGGGTTCAACGTCGTCGCGACGGCGGGCGACGGCGAGCAGGCCGTGCGCCGTGCCAAGGCGGCGGGGCCCGACGTCCTTGTCCTGGACCTCAACCTCCCCGCGATGCCCGGCGTCCAGGTGTGCAAGGAACTGGTCGGCACGCTGCCCGGCCTGCGTGTGCTGGTGCTGTCCGCGAGCGGTGAGCACGCGGATGTGCTGGAGGCCGTGAAGTCCGGCGCGACCGGGTATCTCCTCAAGTCGGCGAGTACGGACGAACTGACCGACGCCGTGGGCCGCACGGCCGTCGGCGACGCCGTCTTCACCCCCGGTCTCGCCGGGCTGGTCCTCGGTGAGTACCGCAGGCTCGCCTCCGAGCCGGCACCCGCCGCGGGGGCGGGCGAGCCGAAGGCCCCGCGGCTCACCGAGCGGGAGACCGAGGTGCTGCGGCTGGTTGCCAAGGGGCTCTCGTACAAGCAGATCGCCGAGCGGCTGGTGATCTCCCACCGGACCGTCCAGAACCATGTGCAGAACACCCTCGGCAAGCTTCAGCTGCACAACCGCGTGGAGCTGGTGCGGTACGCGATCGAGCGCGGCCTCGACGACGCCTGAACCACCCGCCGCCTGTACGTCTGCACCCGGACACCCCCGCGCACGCCTCGGGCACGCCTGCGCCTGTACGCCCGCGCCCGTTCCCCTGTCCGTACGCCCGCCGCCCGTACCCCTGCGCCCGCGTCCGTACCCCCGCGCCTCGGGCATGCCCGCGCCGTACCCCTGCGCCACAACACGCCCGCGCCCGGGCACTGTTCCCGCGCGCCGGTTCTCCCCGGCGCGCGCCGGGGAGAACAGCCGGTGACCGGGCCGCCGGGAGCGTGCCCCTACCACCCCGCTCGTACGAGTGAATGGCAATTCCCAGCGGAGGCCGAAACACCCCAGGCCGCGCAGGAATTGACCTTCCTTCCCATCCCGCGGTGACCTTGCTCACCATTAGCGTGAGCGGCACAGGGCTTTCCAGGCGAAGGGAAGAACCAATGCGCGTAGGAGTACTGACCGGGGGCGGCGACTGCCCCGGCCTCAACGCCGTGATCCGTGGAGTCGTCCGCAAGGGCGTCCAGGAGTACGGGTACGAGTTCGTCGGATACCGCGACGGATGGCGCGGGCCGCTCGAAGGCGACACGGTCCCGCTCGACATCGCCGCCGTACGCGGCATCCTCCCCCGCGGCGGCACCATTCTCGGATCTTCGCGCACCAACCCACTCAAGGCGGAGAACGGTGTCCGCCGGATCAAGGAGAATCTTGAAAAAGGCGAGGTAGATGCCTTGATCGCCATTGGTGGCGAGGACACACTCGGGGTCGCGGCCCGTCTGCACGGCGAGTACGGAATCAACTGTGTCGGTGTTCCCAAGACCATCGACAACGATTTGTCCGCCACCGACTACACCTTCGGATTCAACACCGCGGTCGGCATCGCCACCGAGGCGATCGACCGGCTGCACACCACCGCCGAGTCCCATATGCGTGTTCTGGTGGTGGAGGTGATGGGGCGGCACGCGGGCTGGATCGCCCTGCACTCCGGGCTCGCGGGCGGTGCCAATGTCATCCTCATTCCCGAGCAGCGTTTTGATGTCGATGAGGTCTGCACCTGGGTGACCTCGCGTTTCAAGGCCACTTACGCGCCGATCGTGGTGATCGCCGAGGGCGCAATGCCCAAGGACGGCGACGCGGTGCTCAAAGACGGCTCGCTCGACTCATTTGGGCACGTCCGGCTCTCCGGCGTCGGCGAATGGCTCGCGAAGGAGATCGAGAAGCGGACCGGGAAGGAAGCACGCACCACCGTTCTCGGCCATGTTCAGCGCGGGGGCACCCCGAGCGCCTTCGACCGCTGGCTCGCCACCCGTTTCGGACTGCACGCGATCGACGCGGTACGGGACGGCGACTTCGGCAAGATGGTCGCTCTCCACGGCACCGACATCGTGCGCGTACCGATCGCGGAGGCGACGGCCAAGCTGAAGACGGTCGACCCCAAGCTGTACGCAGAGGTCGGCGTGTTCTTCGGCTGACCCACGCGCACCTGGGTGACTGACCCGCTGGGCCGGTCGGCCCGGGCCCACCCGGCCCGGCCGGCCGCCGCACCGGGAACATCCCCGTACCGGCGGCCGGCCCCCCCGTCATGACCGGGGGTCGGACCCCGGCTCCGGCGCCGGTTCCAGGAGCGCCGGTCCCGCTTCCCGCGCGGCTGCCCGGCTCTCCGTACGCGTGTCCCGACGCGTATCCCGCGTCCCGGGCGGCCGGGCGGCGAGCGGAGCCAGCAGCTCCGCGACCACGCCGGGCCCGTTCATCGTGAGTACCGACTCCGGGTGGAACTGCACCGAAGCGAAGGCGTCGGCGCGCAGCGCGTGGACCTCGCCGGTCGACGGGTCGCGCGCCACCTCGACCCCCCGGGCCGCCAGCTCCCGGGCCGTCCGCTCGTCGCAGCGCGCGCTGAAGCTGCTGTAGAAGCCGACGGTCTCCGCGCGCCCGAAGAAGTCGATCCGCTCCTGGGCCCCCTGGTACGGCGTGTCCTTCCGTACGAGCCCGAGACCCAGCTCGGCCGCCAGCAGCTCGTGCCCGAGACAGACGCCCAGTACGCCGTGGCGGTGTTCCCGCAGCAGATCGGCGGTGAGCCCCCTGAGGAAGCGCATTTTCGGGTCGGTGAGGTCCGCCGGGTCACCCGGGCCGGGGCCCAGCACCACCGGACCGGGGTGGTTCAGTGCCGACTCCCGCAGACCTGGTGTGTCGAATCGGGTGACCGTCACCGCCAGGCCCGTCGAGCGCAGCACATGGGCCAGCATCGCGGTGAACGTGTCCTCGCCGTCCACCACCAGCGCATGGCCCGACAGCCTGTCGGACCGCTCCTGCATCCGCAGCCAGAACGGCGCCAGATCGGCCCGGCGCGCGTCGAGCGCGGCCCGCACCCGGGGGTCGTCCGCCAGCCGGGGGCGGCGCGTGTGCTCCTCCGGCCGCCCGGGGCGCACCCCCAGCGCGGCCAGGACCCCGGCCGCCTTGGCCCGGGTCTCGGCGGCCTCGCTCGCCGGGTCGGAGTGCCGTACCAGCGACGCCCCTACCGATACCCGCAAGGCCCCGTCGGCGTCGATGTCGGCGGTACGGATCAGAATGGGGGAGTCCAGTGTCCGCGCGCCGTCCGCGTCCGTGCCGATCAGTGCGAGCGCGCCCGCGTAGTAGCCGCGTCCCCCGGCCTCATGGCGCTCGATGACCCGGCAGGCGTTCTGGACGGGGGAGCCGGTGACCGTCGCGGCGAACATGGTCTCCCGCAGCACCTCCCGTACATCGAGCGAGGAGCGTCCGCGCAGCTCGTACTCGGTGTGCGCGAGATGGGCCATCTCCCTGAGCCGGGGTCCGACCACGACCCCGCCCATGTCGCCGACGGTGCACATCATCTTCAGTTCCTCGTCGACGACCATCGACAGCTCGTCGCGCTCCTTGGGGTCCGCCAGGAACCGGAGCAGCCCTTCGGCGTCGGGGCCCTCGGGCGGATAGCGGAAGGTGCCGCTGATCGGATTCATCACCACCGTCCCGCCCGCCGGACCGCCGCCGTGCGCGTCCGCCGGACCGCTGCTGTCCGCGTCCGAGGGGCCGCCGCTGTCCGTGTCCGAGGGGCCCCCGGTCATCCGCACATGCACCTCGGGGCTCGCGCCGACCAGGGTGCGCTCCCCGGTCCGGACGACAAAGGTCCAGTACGCGCCGCGCTCCCCGGTCAGCAGCCGCCGGAACAGGGCGAGCGCGTCGGCCGGTCCGAAGCCGGGGACCCGGCCGGTGTAGGTGCGGCGGATGACGAAGTTCGCGCCCTCGCCGCTGCCGATCTCCTCGTCGACGACCCGGCGGACGACCCGCGCGTACTCCTCGTCGCCGATGTCGAAGGCCCCGTCCTCGACCCGTACGTCATGGGCGGGAAGCGACGCCAGGGCGTCGGCGAGCGGGAGTGTGTACGACTCGTCGGCGACCAGCACGCTCAGCGGGGTGCCGTCGTCGCGTACGTCGAAGCCGCGCTCCCTGATCTGCCGGAACGGGACCAGCGCGAGCACCGGCCGCTCACCGAGCGGGATCTCGGCGAGTGTCCCCACCTCGTGGACGGCGCCGATCAGTACCTCGACGGTGTCATGGTCATGCCCGGGGGTGCGGCGGCGCAACAGGGCGAAGGGGCGGTGATCGTGGAGCAGATCGGACAGATGCACGGTGGTCCCTCTCGTACGGGTGTCGGAGAGGGGCGGCCCGGGGCCAGGAAACACCGAAGGCCGCCCCTGGGGCGGCCTTCGCGAGTCAGTGGATACGCGCAGTCAGCGGGCCGCCGGATAAGCGGTCCACCACCAGTTCTGGTTGAGGTGCGCGAGCATGCGCCGACCCTACCGCACGGCCCGGCGTGTCGGCATGCTGGACCACTCGTCTCATTTAATGGGCGGTGGGCGAATGCGTGCACGACAACCCCGTACTGTTGACGCCGTGACCGTGAACGCTGATTCCCACGCCGTCGCCGCCAAGGCGAGCTGGCTCGACCTGCCCGCGGCGCAGCAGCCCGAGTACCCGGATGCCGAGGCTCTGCGCGATGTGATCGCCGAGCTCGAAGGCTATCCCCCGCTCGTCTTCGCCGGTGAGTGCGACCAGCTGCGCGCCCGGATGGGTGCCGTCGCCAGGGGCGAGGCGTTCTTGCTCCAGGGCGGCGACTGCGCCGAGTCGTTCGACGCCGTCGGCGCCGAACACATCCGCGCCAAGCTGAAGACCCTCCTCCAGATGGGCGCGGTGCTGACGTACGCGGCATCCGTGCCCGTCGTGAAGGTCGGCCGGATCGCGGGCCAGTACTCCAAGCCGCGCTCCAAGCCGACCGAGACCCGCGACGGGGTGACCCTGCCCGTCTACCGGGGCGACTCCGTCAACGGCTTCGCCTTCACCGAGGCCGAGCGGATCCCGGACCCCGAGCGGCTGAAGCGGATGTACAACGCGTCCGCAGCGACGCTCAACCTGGTGCGCGCCTTCACCACCGGCGGCTACGCCGATCTGCGCCAGGTGCATGCCTGGAACCAGGACTTTGTGAAGTCCTCCCCCTCCGGCCAGCGCTATGAGCAGCTCGCCCGGGAGATCGACAACGCGCTGAACTTCATGGAGGCGTGCGGCACCGACCCGGCGGAGTTCCGTACGGTCGAGTTCTTCTCCTCCCACGAGGCGCTGCTGCTCGACTACGAGTCGGCGCTCACCCGCACCGACTCCCGTACGGGGCAGCTGTACGACGTCTCGGGCCATATGGTCTGGATCGGCGAGCGCACCCGCCAGCTCGACGGGGCGCACATCGAGTTCGCCTCGAAGATCAGCAACCCGATCGGCATCAAGCTCGGCCCGACGACCTCGGTCGACGAGGCGCTGACGTACATCGACCGGCTGGACCCGGATCGCGAGCCGGGCCGGCTGACCTTCATCGTCCGGATGGGCGCCGACAAGGTCCGCGACAAGCTCCCGGAGCTGGTCGAGAAGGTCACCGCGTCCGGTGCCACCGTGGCCTGGGTGACCGACCCGATGCACGGCAACACCTTCGAGGCGGCCTCCGGCCACAAGACCCGCCGCTTCGACGACGTTCTCGACGAGGTCAAGGGCTTCTTCGAGGTCCACAAGGAGCTGGGCACCCACCCCGGCGGTATCCATGTCGAGCTGACCGGTGACGATGTCACGGAGTGCGTGGGCGGTGGCGACGAGATCTTCGTCGACGATCTGCATCAGCGCTACGAGACGGCGTGCGACCCCCGGCTCAACCGCAGCCAGTCCCTGGACCTGGCCTTCCTGGTCGCGGAGATGTACCGCGCACAGTGATCCGGCCAGTGATCCGGCCGGTGACCCGACCAGCGATCCGGCCGGTGGCTGGCCGGTGACCTGGTCGGCGATCGTCGGTCGGGCACTGTAGTGATCTTCAGTCAAGCACTGTGGGGCGCGGATCCATGT
>NZ_JBSGUP010000282.1:0-10123 GCF_053607985.1 Streptomyces sp. NPDC055078 | reverse complement strand
CCCGCCCGGCGGCTGCGGTGGGGGCCGTCCGGGGGGGCCCGCCCCCGCGCAAAAAAAAACGGGGGGGCCCGCCCCCGCCCCGCCCCCCGACGTTCAGGAAGTGCTATCCGGCCTTGCGCCAGGCGCAGGTGGTGGGGGCGCCTTTCGCGCAGTGCGCGTAGCCTGGATTGCTGACGAAGAATTCGTCACCGTCCAGCAGCCGCCACGCGGGTGCCGGGAATTTGTGGAATGCTTCCTGGTTCTGGGTGCTGGGGATCGAGGCCCGGCCGCAGGGTTCTCGCCATGTGGGGCCGTTCTTGGCGAGTCGGGTGTCCGCGAGCAGGCCGAAGTGGGCGCTGCCGTCACCCAGTTTGTCGGCATACAGCTGGGCGCACTTGTCGCCGGAGGTCACCTCGTTGAGGCCGCCTGGGTAGCCACCGCTCTGGTGGGTGGATGCCATCGCGTACTCGTCACAGTCCAGGGCCCCCAGCGATGGGTCGGCCGGATGCTTGGCCCAGCCCCCCGGACATACCTTGCTGCGGCTGTCGTCCGATGTCCACGGTTTGCCGTCGGGCCGTTTCTTGATGGTGTCCGGGCCGAGGTATTTCAGCAGGGAGTCCCAGTTCTTCGGGGAGCCGGCGTGGTCGGGCATCTTCTCCTGCATCAGCCAGTAGTACGCGCCGGCGGCCGGGTAGAGGTTGGTGTCGACGGTGTAGGTCAGCTTGAAGTACGGCAGCACACAGCCTGGGGCTATGCCTTTGAGGATGTCGTCACAGCGCGGGGCGAGTTCGCGGACGCGTACGTCACCGCTGGTTCCGTAGCTGGCGGTCGCGCTGGCGGTGGCGCTGGCGTCCACGGTGGCGGTGACGGACCAGCCGAGGTCGATCCTCTCCTTGCCGGTGCCGGCCCACCTCGTCTGGACGGTGCCCCAGCTCGACTCGTACGGTATGCCGTCGTTCGCGTAGGCCCAGTGGGCGTCGGACGGCTTGTTCAGGCTGTCCGTCCACTTGGTCTGCGTGGTGACGCAGGATGTGCAGTTGTTTCCCACGTTCCACTTGACGGTGAAGCCCTGCAGGGCAGCGTCGATCTCGCGTGGAGTCACGATGATCTGCTGGTCGAACTCGGCGAAGTTGCTGCCGCCGGCCCCCTTCGACGGATAGGTCTTGATCCGCTGCTCGATGTCGAAGGTGGCGAAGCCGAGCGCGGGTTTCTGCGGGTCGGCGTCGAGGAAGATCAGCCTGGCGCGGCCGGCGCTCCTCAGGCACGCCTCCGTACGGTTCATGTAGTCCTTGCCGTACGGCTGGGTCAGGCACCAGCCGACCAGGTCAGGATCTGAAGCGGATGTCTTCGGCCCTCTGGACTGCGGGGACTGCGGGGAGGGTGGGGTGACCTCGATGCACAGCTTGCGGCCCTGCGGGTCGACAGTGGAGCAGGTCCGCTTCGGCCCGGCCTTGCGGGCTGCGGGGAGAGCGGGACCAGGATCGGTACGCGTCACCGGGTGCACCTGCTGCGCGACCGGGTCGATGGTGGACGTGGCCTGCGGGGCCGGGAATGTCACATAGGGGGCGATCTTGAAGTTCGCCCACGGGGACCAGGATGTCTCGTACAGGGTGCCGTCGAAGGCGGAGGTACGGAACGTGTAGGTGACGCCGGGCTTCAGCTTCCCGTAGGGGACGGTGACCTGGGCGGTCGCTCCGGAGGCCGCGAACGGGGAGACGAGGACCCCGTAGGGGTTGGCGTCGGTGAGCTTGACCTGTGTCTTCGGTTTGCCGGCGGCGTCGGTCGTCCATGCCTCGAAGGTCAGGTTGCTCCGGTCGCCGTCGGCGTCGGTGACCGTGTTGCGCAGGATTGTCTCCGGGGCGATGACCTGCCAGGTGCTGCCGCTCTTGGTGAACTGGGGACCGGCCGACGGGTTCCTGCCCGAGACCGGACGTGCGCCGGCGGCTTCGCCCTCGGGGCCGGCGGCGGGACGGGCGGACGGCGCGGCCGTCGGGGAATCGCTGGGGATGAAGTCGGAGGCCGATGCCGTACCGGCCCCCACGAGTAACGCGACGGCCGCCGCCGCGGCCAGAGCGCGTAATGCCGTGAAGTGATGTCTGCGGATCAAGTCTGCAACCTCCCTGTGCGCACGAATGTTCGACACAAGCTCAGCAGACATGTCGCGCAGTTCATATGCCCGAGTCACGGCATGACCGGAAAGTGGCTGCAAGCAAGGGGAGTTGAACAGGAGCACCCCTGGTACAGCCGTGTCCGACCGATGACGGTGCACCACTCCCTCGATCGGGAGAACCCCCACGCGAAGGCACCAGTCCGGCCGCTGGACCGAAGGACCGCCAGCGCCCGGCCGTCTTCCACGCCACCGCACCCACCAGCCAAGCCATTCCGGCCGCCGACCGCCTTCGGTGAGTGCTTGCTCGACCCCGCACGCTGGACAGGGCCGCTCCAGGACGTCCCGACCTCATCCGACTGCGCACCTTCGTACCCATGTGGGTGATTGTGAACGGGCGTCACTTCCGCCGTGCGACGGGGGGATCGGCGCGCTGCCGTAGAGGGAGGTGGGCCGTACGCCTTATTCGTCTGCGGCGTGTTCCTCTCTGGTGAGAGCGCCCAGTTCCCGGCGCTGCTCGTGGGGGAGGAAGTCGGCTGGGCGAGGCGGCGGGCGATGTAGTCGGGGACGGAGGTGACCTGCCGGATCTGAGGGTCGTCGGTCATCCCGGCGGGTTCGAAACGGGTGGACGGGCAGTCGGCCAGGAGATCGCGCAGCGGTGTCCCGGCTGGGAGCCGCGGGTCAGCGAGGCGGACAGGAGATCGAGCAGCCCGTGCAGGGTGGAGCCCTGCTTGCCATCCGGATCTCCACCCGTCGGCGCCCCGTCCTGCGTATGCGAGACGGTCAGATGACCGCTTGCCGGTCCGACGGTGAAGCTCCGCGTCAGCGACCGCAAACGCAGCCCGTTCCCAGCGCGGGCGCCAGACGTCGCCGCCTGCTGGTGAAGCCGCCCCTGCTGGGCAGCCGAGCCTGTCTCGATCGTGATCCCATGCCCTTTCACCCCGCCGGCCGCCGGGCAGCACTCCGTCGGCGAGCGTCACACGATTCCCGAAGGCGGGACGGCGCGGGATCCCTTCCCGTGCCGCTCGCCCCGACGGAATAGTAATCGAACGCGAGTTCCCGTGCCGGAGTGGGTGCTCCCTCCTGTGGTGCACTATTCGGGTATATCTGTCCATTCTTTCGCCAGTTCGCCCGAGGCAGACAGGAAAGATCCCGCAACGGCTGGTGTGACCGGGCAGGGGCATGTCAATGTAGGCGACTCCCCGTGAAACCTGCAGGTCAGAGAAGGGATACGCTTGTGACCGCGGATCTTGCCCAACCTGGATTCTCTACGTCTGTCGAGGCGCTGCGGCGGCGCTCGTGGCGGCTCGGCGCCGGTGAGCCGGCGCTGGTGACGGACCTGTTCAGTGATGCCGATTTCAAGCTGGTGGTGGACGACCGGGCGGACGTTCACATCAATTCCCGTGACGGCCGGTTCTATTTCGGCTGGTTTCCCCACGGCCGTCCCGGTGCCCACCGGGAGGGCTGGAAGCTCGCTGTTTCCGGTACTGCTCATGTCTCGGGCTACGACGTGTCGTTCGGCACGGAGACTCCGGCGGAGGTCGTTGCCGCCGCCGTGGCCGCGGTCCTTGACATTTCCCGCCCGCTCTGACGCCGATCCGTCGTATCGGAGGATTCCACGCCCGTGCGCTGCCCTGCCCCGGGGCGGCCCCCGGCGCCCCTTTCACGCAAGGAGACCCGTCTGTGGACCCGCTGAACTCTGAGACGCCGGAGCTGACGGTTGGTGATCTGGCCGACCAGTTGTCCGTGCTGGACCGCGACGCGACGGTGCGGCTGGCCGTCAACCCGTTCTTCCCCATGGCCCACCGGATGGCCGGGGCAATCGCCTCCCGGGACGAGACGGGCCGGCCGGTGGTCTTTCTCGCCGACGGGGAGCAGCTGGGCCATCTCCCGCCCGATGTAGCGGTCCGGCTGGCCTGGCAGGAGCCGACCGTCGCGCCCCCGCGCGGTCGCCGCAGGGCGGCCCGCCCCAGCGGCGGTCAGTGAACCATTCCCGAGCCTTCCGGAGGCGCCCCTGACCCCGCACCATCCCCGCGACCCGTCCACTCCGAACCTTCCGGGCCCGGTACGTTTCCGGGTCACTCCGCGGCATCTGGCCGGCGACGACGGTGTCCTCGCCGACATGATCGGTGCCACCCTGACCGGCGTGGGCTGGCGGATGTGGCCGACCGCCCGCCACACCCTGCTCTACGTGAGCCCCAATGACCTGTGCGGTGCCGAATGGGTCCTGGCGGCCTGTCCGTTCGAGCTGGGCGGCCTTCCGGTGGCCTGGCAGATCACCGCCCGCACCAACCCCGACGCCGTTCTGCGGGAGTGGAACGCCTACTTCACAGTCGGTGTCACGCCGGAGGCGATCGTCGGCTTCCTCCTCGCCCTCGACGCCCGCGCCGAACCCCATACCGGGTTCGACGGGCTCCAGGCGGTGCTGGACGCGCTGACCTCCCAGGGCTGGATCCTCGACATCGACCGCCCCCGCACCACGGCCACCGACCCGGGCTTCACGGCCAGCGTCTCGCTGGAAACAGTGCCGGAGCACGTCTTCGACGCCGACCCGCGCCCCGACCCGCCCGGCTGGCAGGCATGGGCCGAACCCGTCCCCGGGAACCCGCTGTGGTGCGCCACCTTCAGCGCCAGCGTCCCCCACGACCTCGTCGCCGCCTTCGCCTCCTCGCTCGCCTCACCCGTTCCCGTACGGCGGCGGCTGCTGCCCGAGGGCACCGAGGGCCACCTCACTCTGCTGCCACCGATCTGACGGGCCCACCCGAAGGGGACTACCTCCCATGCCCTCCACGACCGCGACACGGCACGGCGGCAGCGAGGAGAACTGCCGGCGATGCGATGCTCCCGGCTTCCTCGCCCGCAACCACGACCTCCCCTCAGCCCCTGCCTGGTGCATCGACTGCCACGAACGCGAACGCACCCCCCAGGCCCAGGCCGGCCACCCCTGCGAAGACGACTGCTGCCTGGCTGTCGACCATGACGGCCTCTGCGCCCGGCGCGTCTGACCTTCCCCGCACGCTCTGCTCCACGGAGGTTCCTTGCCCCTGCCGCTGATCCGTCTCGCCATCGGCCCCACGCACGGCACCGCCCACTTCGGCGCACTGCTGGGCACCGAGGCGGTGACGGCCTGCGCCACCCACTCGCCGGATCTCCTGCCCGTCCCCGGCCTGACCGCGCACACTCTGTGCCAGAGCTGCGCCCGCGCCCTTTTGGTTCTCGCCACTGTTGCCTGCCCCGGTGAGCCGGACACCCGGCCCGCTACCGGGACAGGCCGGGGCGGAGCCGGGCACCGGGCGATCCCCGGGCATCTCCTCGCCTACTGCGGTAAATCCCTCGACAACCGGGAGACCACCACCCGCCGCCGGTGCACTCAGTGCACCCGCCTCGGCGAGGCCCTCGACGCCCTGCGCCGCCGGGCGGGCGAACTGCTCCTGCCCGCGATGGACCCGTGCCACGGCGACGACACCCTGCTCTGGGCGCCCCTCGGCAGAGGCAACCTCGTCACCGGACACCGGCGCAACGCCGTCACGGGCAAGGGATTCTGCGGGCGCCCGCTGGCCGGCCCCGACCCGGGTGCCCCGAACGAGTGTGCACCGTGCCGCCGTTACTGGCAGGCGGCCGAGGCCGGTCGGCGGGAGCACACCCTGCCCCACATGCAGAGCAAGGCCCGCACCTGGGACCAGCAACCCCTTGACGTCTTCGACGGCCGCGCCTGCACCCTCACCTCGGGCGATGCCTACACGCTGTCCGGCTGCGAGGAAACGCACTATGTCGTCGCGGTCGCCGACCGCAGCGCCGAGAGCCACACCGACCTTCTCGTCTACCTCCCCGGCGAGGAACGGGTGGCCGATCTACGCCTGCGGCGCGACCGCCTCGTCACCATCCAGCGCGTCGGCCGCTGAACCGCTTTCCCTTGGGAACGGGGAGCGAACCGTCCGAAGAGCCCGGAGGGCCAGGCCGTCATGGTCTGGCCCTCCGGGCATGTGTGCTGGCTTCCAGGGCAGCAGGCGCAACCGGGCATGTGCCTTTGTCCGGTACGGGCCATGCCGCTTCGCTGCCACCGCAGTCTTGAACGCGAAGAAGACCTGCCACGGACGAGCGTCCGCGGCAGGTCTCCCGTATGTAGGGCTGGGGGTCAGCTTGGTGACCCTGCCTTGGCGAGGGCCTCGTCCACGTGGGTGTCGACGAGGCCGGGGGCCCCGGAGACGATCACGAGCAGCGTGCCGGTACGGACGGCCGTCTGTTTGACGACGCTGCTCCGTTCGCCGGTGGTGAAGGTCAGTACTTGGGACCACTGTTCGTCGCCCAGCGGCGGGGCGGTGATCTTCTGGGTGGTCATCTTGACCGGGGTGCTGCCGACCACGACCTGGTAGGTCGGGCAGGAGACCATGGCGTCGAAGATCCGCTTCGTTTCCGCGGACAGCCTGGTCTCGGTGTCGCTGTACAGCTCCTCCGCGACCTCCGAGTCGCCGCTGCCCGTGTCGCTGAAGGCCGCCTTCGCCCGGTGCGGGAAGTCGAGCGAGCCGCCGGCCGCCGCCTCCCCGCCGAGCTTGTCCAGCGGAGGGCAGCCGATCACCGTCACATCGTCACGGCCCGGGTCCCGCTCCGGCTTGCGGGTGTAGCCCTGGCCGAGGTCGGTCTCATCCAGCAACCGCTCCCGCAGCTGGTCCGAGGTGAGGACATCGGCCGGCTTCAGGTCGTCCGGGGCGGCTTTGGGCTCGGCGGTACGGGCCGGGGCTGCGGTGGCCGAGACGGGGGAGGGGTTGCTGGTGGAGCAGCCCGGGAGGGTGAGGAGGGTGAGTGCGGTCAGGCCGAGGACAGCGGTGGTGGAACGGCGGCGCATACGGGTACCCCTGGGGTCGGTGCGGAGGGTCTGACTGGCCGAACCGGGGTTCGGCGGGGTAGGGGTGCGGGGGTCAGTGGCCGAGGTGGCGCAGGCCCTCTTCCAGAGAGCCGAAGTTATGCTCCATGGCCCCGCTGTGCCGGTTGAACCACGCGGTGTCCAGGGCGGGGTCGAGGGTCTCGTGGCCCTCGCGGCAGCGGCGCCACACGGTGTTCCGCATGGCGAGGACGACCCAGTCGCGGTACGCGCCGCACTGCGGGCACTCACGGACCTCACCGTCGACCACGAGCGGCCCCCGCCAGGGCATCATCATCCCGGCCAGATCGCCGCGTGAGGGCGACAGCAGATCGGGGGGCAGGAAGTCGTCCACCACCGGAACCGCCGCCGTCGGGGACGGGGCAGGGCTGGCGGCCGGGGCGGCTTCCGGCCGGGCGGCCGGTGGCTCGGGGAACGGCTGGCGCTGCGCCCACTCCATCATTTCCTGGCCGGCGCTCTGGGTTTCGCGCCACTCTCGGCTGTCGCGTATGCGTTTGAACATCCTGCTCTCCTCACGTTTCGCCCTCGGGCCACGCAGAGCGTGCCCCATGCATCTGTCTCGCTTCAACTCTGAAAGTTGTTAATCACCGGGCCTTCCGCCGCTGGTCAGAACGGCCCGCGGACGGCCGGGCCTTCATCTGAGGCGGGGCCGTCCGCCGTGCGGTGGTCGGGGGCAGATTGGTGGTGTCGGCGGGGAGGTTGGCCATGCGGCGCAGCCGCCACACCAGAACCTCGCTGAGCGATTCGGCGGTGTCCAGTTCCCTTCGCTGGGCGGCCCCGGCGAGCAGTCCGGCCGGGTCGTGCCCCGCGGTCTCGGCGTCGGCGAGGGTGGCGGCGAGCGCGGGCCAGCCGGGTTCGGCGAGGATCTGTCCGGCCAGCTCCGGCACCGCCGCCAGCACATAAGCGGCCTGCTGGAGCTGGAGCGGCTGGGCCATCCGGCGGCCCCGCTCGTGGAGGGAACTTAGGGGCTGGCCGGCGGCCTGCTGGTAGGCGGCGCGCAGATGTTCGGCCGTCTGCCGGGCGGCGGCTGCCTGCTGCGCGTGCCCCTTCCTCGCGTGCCAGTTCGCGGCGGCGACGGCGAGGAAGAACACCATGTCGATCACCATCGCGGTGCTGGCCCCGTCCTCCCCGCGGCCGAGCGCCGGCCCACTGCGCACGAGGTCCCGGGCGGCCTGCCGCAGGGCGCGGTCGTGCCCGCGTACGGCCCGGACCTGGGAGCGGGACGCCCGCTCGAACGCCCAGGCGGCCTCCCTCAGCTCCCGCCGGGTCTGCGCGGCGGATGTCTTCGCCAGCGCGTCCAGCACCTCACCGGCACCGGCGAGCTGCGCCGCTATGGCAGGGTCGTCGCCCCGGTCGATGACCAGTACCGCGTGCCATGCCGCGTGTGCCGCACGGCGGAGTGCGGGCGCCGGGCCGCTCGGAGCGAGCCGGCGCCCGGAGGTCGATGGCGCGGTCGGCTCCTGCCCGGGTGCACCGTTCGTGGTGGTGGTCCAGCGTTCGCGGATGCGGGGCAGCGACAGGTCGGGGGCGAGCTTCGACCCGGAGTAGAAGACCGGTTGGTCGTCCTTGTTGCGGTCGTCGGGCAGCGCGACGGTGTAGCCGAGGAGGTCCCCGGACGGGGCGATACGGTGCCGCACCAGGAGTCCCGAGGCGGCGAGCCGGTCGAAGAACTCGGCCTCCCCGTCCGCGCCGGCCACCGCGCGCCGGACGGTCTCCCTCAGTTCCTCCCTCGGGGTTCGCTCCCTCTTCTCGCGTGCGGCTTTGTGGCGTTCGGCGCTGGTGGGCCGCTGGGCAGCGGTGCCGTCACCGGCATTGAGGCGGCGGAGGCCGTACTCGGCTTCGAGGAGGCGGGCTTCCGCCTGGGCGCGTGCAGCGTCGTGGTCGAGGTCGGGTTTGTAGCCGTCCTCGCGGACGAGGGTGGCGATGATGTGGATGTGGTCGTCCGCGTGCCGGACTGCCGCCCAGCGGCACCCGGCCCCGTTCTTGTCGGGGTCGTCGATGCCGGTAGCGGCGACCATCCGCCGGGCGACCTCTCCCCACTCGTCGTCGGTCAGGATACGGTCCGTGGGGGCGTTGCGGACCGAGAGGTGCCACACGTGCTTGCGCGGCCGGTCTCGTTCGTCGATGTTGTCGAGCGGCTGATCGAGCAGCCGCTGCAGATCCTGGAGAGTGCCGGCGAAGCCGTCGGCACGGCCGGGGTCGGGGGCGTTGCCGTCCCAGGACGCCACCAGGTGCGGGTCGGTGTGCTCCTCGTGCGTGCCTGGCCCGTACAGGTAGTAGAGCAGGCCGATGGTGCGCTTCCCGCGCTGGTGGATCCTGGGGATCATGCCAGTGATGGCTTTCTAGTTCTGGGCGAGCAGCCGGTCGGTGGCGTCCTGGACGCGGTGCACGGCACGCCGTGTGGCGGCGATGACGGCGTCGAGTTCCGGCTCGGTGGGCTGGGCACCGGAGTTGATGGAGCGGGCGATCTGGTTGAGGTTGTTGCCGACCTGGCCGAGGTGGCGGCGGGCGGCGAACAGCTCGGTCACTGTCTCGCGCTGTCCGGCGATGGCGGCGGCGGTGTGGTCGAGGTCGCTGGCGGCGGCGAGGCCAGCACGGGCGAGAAACGCGGGCAGAGACGTACGGGTGCGCTGCGCGGCGGCGGTGAGGAGGGTCTTCTCTTCGTCGTTCAGGCGGACGCTGCACACGCGGACACGCTTGCGGTCGTGCGGCTTCGGCGAGCGCTTGCGCGAGTGCTTCTTCGCGTCACGGCGCTTACGGCTCGGTGTCTGCTTCTCCGGCTGCGGTCCGCCCTCGGCCGCTGCCTCCCGGACCAGTGCCCCCCGGCGCTGGTCCGGACCCGCCACCCCCGGGGCGGGCTCGGACAAAGGCGCCTTCCCCGACGGGGAAGAGTGTCTTGGCCGATAACTTGCTTTCTCTGAGGTCGAGTTGGAGTTCGGCACATCCACGGCGGTGGTGGCGGTGGTGTCCGGGCTTCTCATCGGATGCGGGCCTTCCTGGTACGGATGTGGAGCTGGATCCTGGCGGCCAGCTCGACCACGGCGGCCGGGCCGTCGAGTATGTGGACGGGCCCGTCGGGGGTGTGCTGGGCGAGCCACTGCCCGGTCGGGACGGGGATGGCGGCGTGGAGGAGCCGGTGGCGCACCAGGACCTCGGCC
>NZ_JBSGUP010000281.1:0-10217 GCF_053607985.1 Streptomyces sp. NPDC055078 | reverse complement strand
CCATGTGTCCATCCGGACCGGCGGCAGGGACTCGAAGTTCGGCTTCGGGCTCGCCGATGGCGTCGCGGCGGCGGCCGTCCGGCGGGCCGCCGCCTCCCCGGCAATGATCCTGGACGGCGTTCACGCGCATGTGGGCTCCCAGGTGCTGGACACCGCCGAACTCGCGGCCGGCGCCGCGGCCGTCGCGCGGTTCGCGGTGGACATCGCCGCGCCCCGGCTCACCGTCGGCGGCGGACTGGGGGTCGCGTACGAGTCGGGGCAGAGCGTGCCGTCGTTCGCCGAGTGGGCGGCCGGGGTGCGCGACGCGGTGCGCGGTGCCGGCTGGAGCCGCGAGGTGACCGTCGAACCCGGCCGCTCGATCGTCGCCCGCGCCGGGCTGACCCTGTACCGGGTCGGCACGATCAAGCGGATCGAGGGCGTACGGACGTATGTCGGCGTCGACGGCGGGATGAGCGACAACATGCGCCCCGCGCTCTACGCCGGACGGTACGAGGCGTTCCTGCCGCGCTGCCCCGACGCACCGCGACCGCTGCGGGCGCGGCTGGTCGGCAAGCACTGCGAGAGCGGCGACATCATCATCGACGAGGCGGCGCTGCCCGGTTCGCTCGCCGTGTCGGATGTGCTGGCCACACCGGTCACGGGCGCGTACGGCTACGCCATGGCGTCCAACTACAACAAGCTGCCGCGTCCCGCCGTCGTCTTCGTACGCGACGGCCGGGCCCGGGTCGTGGTGCGCCGCGAGACCGACGAGGATCTGCTGCGGCTGGATGTGGCCGCCCCGCTGACGGCGGGTGTGGGCGCCCCTGGCGCCGGGGACCTGTTCGAGGCCCGGCCCACCGGCACCGCTTGATCTGGCCGGATTAATCTGGCCCGATGCTGAACAGTGCCCGTCTGCTCGTCCTGCTGGAGATCGCCCGCACCGGGACCATCGTGGCGGCGGCACAGGCGCTGCATCTGAGCCCGTCCGCGATCTCGCACCAGCTCGCCAGGCTGGAGCGGGAGCTGGGTGTCGCGCTGGTGGAGCGGGCGCCCCAGAGTCTGCGGCTGACGGCGGCGGGCCGGCGGCTGGCCGAGCACGCTCAGGCCATCGCCGATCTGATGGCCGTCGCCCAGGACGATCTGCGCGGGCACTCCGAGGGCGAGGCCGGGGTGCTGCGCCTCGGCTTCTTCGCGTCCTCGGGTCTTGAGCTGCTGCCCCGCGCCCTGTCGGTCTTCGCGGCCCGGCGGCCCCAGGTGGAGCTGGAGCTGATCCTGGGCCAGCCCCATGAGCTGCTGCCCGATCTGGAGGCGGGCCGGCTGGACGCCGTCGTCGTCTTCGAGCATCCCCTGGACCCCTGGTGCCGAGGGGCCGCCGTGGAGGTGGAGATGTTCTTCGACGAGCCCCCGCTCGTGGTGGTCCCTCTCCGTCATCGCCTCGGCGACCGGGACGTCGTCCGGCTGGCCGACCTGGAGGGCGAGACCTGGATCGGCACCCGCGGCGGCCATACCGGCGAACCCGTCCTGGAGCGCGCCTGCGCCGCCGAGGGCTTCCTCCCCCGGGTCCGCTGCCGCAGCGACCACTACCAGGTCACCATCAATCTCGCCCGCGCCGGCATGGGCATCGCCCTCGTCCCGGCCCTCGGCCTCGGCGACACTTCGGGCGTCCAGGTGTGCCGCCTCGACCACCCGCAGCTGCACCGCCGTATCGGCGTCGCCACGCGCGGCACCAATCGCAACCCCCTGCTGGGCATGTTCCTCGCGGAACTCCGCTCGGCGGCGCTGGAGACGGGGTCGCTCCTGGAGACCCAGTGGGCGGCCTGAGCCGCGTCCGCGCGCCCGTGTGACCGGGCCGTCCTCGCCGGGGGTGCGCCGAGCGGCCGTGCGCCGGTGTCCCGGACCGGCCGCCCCAGGGGAGGTCGGCGGACGGCGGCGTCAGCTGTCGGACATGACCCGGCTGCCGCCCACGCCCGCCTCGGCGGCGTCGAACACGGCGTCGCCGTGGAGGTAGCGCCTCGGGGAGGTGCCGACGGTGCGGCGGAATGCCGCGAGGAAGGCGCTCGGCGTGGCGTATCCCACGGTGTGGGCGACCCGTGACACGGGCTCGCCGTCGGCGAGCAGGGACAGCGCGGCCCGCAGCCGCACATGGGTGCGCCAGCGGTCGAAGCTCATCCCCGTGTCGCTGACGAACAGCCTGGTCAGGGTACGTCTGCTCACGCCGACCGCCCGGGCGTGCGCGTCAAGGCTCCTCGGGTCGGCGGGGTCGGCGAGCAGGGCGTCGGCCACGGCGCGTACGCGTGCCTCGGCGGGACGCGGCACATCGATGGGCAGGGACGGCAGGGGGTGCAGCAGATCCAGGACGACCGCCTCGGCACGCAGCCGCGCGTCATCGGCGAGGTCCTTGCGGCTGAGGTGGCCGATGAGCCGGGCCAGCAGTCCGTCGACGCCGACCGGTGTGGGCTCGGTCCAGTCCAGCCGGCACCGGTCGGGTTCGAGGTAGAGGCTGCACAGCACCGCGTCGCGGGTCGCGCCGGTCCGGTGGACGACTCCGGCGGGCAGCCACAGCGCCCGGGTCGGCGGCAGTACCCAGTAGGTGTCGTCGACGGCGATACCGAGCACCCCGCGCCTGGTCCAGGCCAGCTGGTGCTGTGGGTGGCTGTGCGCGGGGATCCACTCCCCCGACGCCAGCGGGAGGTTCCCCACCACGATCGCGCCCACTCCGAGCGGGGCGGAACACATGAGGTCATCGGCCATCCACCCAGCCTATGGCCTTGTATGTCCTCAAGGCGACATCACATGGCCCCATAGCGGATTGTGGCCAATCCCGGGGGTTCATAGCGTCATGGGTATGCCGATCTTTCCCTTCCCCCAGGAGCGCCACGAGCGCCACCCCAGTACCGACGCACCGACGACACCGCCGGGGCGTCCGTCATGACATCGGCGACAGCGACCTCCTCCGCGATCACCGGCCGCCGCCGTTCGGCGCTGATCGTGCTGTGTTTCGTCCAGTTCATGCTCGTCCTGGACGACACCGTGGTGAGCGTCGCGCTCCCCAGCGTCCGGGACGAACTCGGCTTCGGCACCGCGGGCCTGGCCTGGGTCGTCAACGCGTACTTCCTCGCCTTCGGCGGACTGCTGCTGCTGTTCGGCCGCGCGGCCGACCTGCTGGGGCGCCGGCGCGTGTTCCTCAGCGGTGTCGCGCTGTTCGGTGTGGCCAGCCTGGCCTGCGGGCTCGCCCAGGAGCCCTGGCAGCTGATCGCCGGGCGGTTCGCCCAGGGCGCGGGCGCGGCCATGGCCAGCCCGGCCGCCCTGTCGCTGATCACCCTGATGTTCCCGGGCACGGAGGAGCGCGCCAAGGCGCTCGGCATCTGGGGCGGTATCGCGGGGCTTGGCGGCACGATGGGCCTGGTGGTCTCCGGTGCGCTGACCGACCTGGCCTCCTGGCGCTGGATCTTCCTGATCAATCTGCCCGTGGCCGCTGTGGCCCTCGTACTGCTCCCCCGGCTGGTCCCGGAGAGCCGGGCCACCCGCCGGACCCGTCTGGACGTCCCCGGGGCGGTGCTGGGCACCGGCGCTGTCGTCTCGCTGGTCTACGGGCTGCTCCAGGCCGGTGAGTCCGGCTGGGGCGATGTGTCCGCCGTCGGGCCGGTGTTCCTCGCCGTCGTCCTGGCCGCCGTGTTCCTCGCGGTCGAGTCACGCACGGCCGAACCGCTGGTACCGCTGTCGTTCCTGGCCTCCCGGGTCCGCGCCGTCGCCAACGCCACGACCCTGCTCTTCTCCGCCGCCTTCTACGCGATGGCGTTCCTGCTGATGATCCATCTGCAGACGGTGCTCGGCTACGGCCCGCTCAAGGCCGGGGTCGCCTATCTCCCCTACGGCGGCGGCATCCTCGCCGGCATGTGGCTCTCCTCGCGCGCCGTACTCAGGCTCGGTCTGCGCCGGACGCTCGTCATCGGGTTCCTGGTCTGCGGGGCCGGGCTGCTCCTGCTGTCGGGCGTGGCACCGAGCGACGGCTATGCGTCCGGTGTGCTGCCCGGCATGCTCATCACCAGCGTCGGATGCGGGCTGAGCCTGCCCGCCCTGACCCTCGCGGCGCTCACGGGCACCACCGGGGAGGACGCGGGCCTCGGCTCGGCCGTCCTCAGCTCCGTCCAGCAGGTCGGCGGCGCCGTGGGGCTCGCGGTGCTGGTCACCCTCGCCGCGCACCGCAGCGACACGGTGTCCGGCTCGGCCGGGCCGCTGCGCGCCGCGACGGAGGGCTTCTCCTTCGCGCTCACCGTCGCCGCCGCGCTCCTCGCGGCCGGCGCGGTCCTCATCGCCGCCCTGCTCGGCGACCGCCGCCCGGCAGCCGCCGCGAAGACCCCCGGCCCCCCGGACCCGCGCGGCTAGCCGCACCCGCGCCCGGACAGCGGGCGCCCGGGCCGGACCGCACCGGGCTCGTGTCCCGTCCCGTCGCGCGGTGCGCACCGTCGGCGTACGGGCCGTTCCCGTACGGGAAGAGCGCTCCCGTACGGGAACGGTGCGGCTCAGCGGTGCGCGGCACCCGGGTGTCAGCCGCACCCGGGTGTCAGCCGTACGCCCGCGTCAGCGATACGCGGCGAGGAAGGTCCGGACCCCGGCGGTGGCGTAGTGGTCGAGTTCGGCCGGGGTGTGGCGGGGGCCCCCGTAGAACATGGCCTTGTTCACCGGAATCCAGAGCAGCAGGCCGGTGAAGTGGTGGGCGGCCAGCAGCGGTTCGCCGATCCGGAGCAGTCCCGAGTCGGTGAGCCGCTGGAAGGTCGCGGCCAGTGTGACGAGGACCCGGTCGAAGCCCTGCTCGTACCAGGCCGCGCCCAGTTCGGGGAAGGCGTCGGCGTTGGCGATGACCAGCCGGCGCAGCTGAAGCACCTGGGGCTGGGTGAGGGCGGTGAGGAACCGGTGGGCGAGCCGGGTGAGGTTCTCCTCCAGGGCGTCGGCGTCGGGAGGGATGTCGGCCACCAGATCGACCATGGCGTCGATACGGTCGGTGGTGGCCAGGACGATCGCGGCGAACAGCTTCTCCTTGTCGGCGAAGTGCTTGTAGACGGTCTGCTTGGACACCACGGCCAGCCGTGCGATGTCGTCCATGCTGGTGCCGGAGTAGCCCTTGTCCATGAAAACGCTGGTCGCGGCTTCCATGATCGCCTGGCGTTTGCGTGCCGACCGGCCCTGTTCGCGCGCTTCCATGCCGACTCCCATACGGTCTCCCCGATCCTTCAGTACTGGACAGTCCAGTTCTCTGTGGGTACTGTACCGTCCAGTTCCCAACAGTACTGCACCGTCCAGTTCTCATGGCGGCGTTCACCGACGAGGAGGACCCCTGATGACCCCGACCCTCAGCGCCCCGATCACCACGGCCACCACGACCGGGGCCGGGCGGAGGACCCGTGTCCTGCTGGCGGGCGGTATCGCGGCGGGACCGCTGTTCCTGGTCGTGGGGGTGGTCCAGGGCCTCACCCGCGACGGGTTCGACTTCACCCGCAACGCCATCAGCCAGCTCAGCCTGGGCGGCCTCGGCTGGATCCAGATCACCAGCTTTCTGCTGACCGGCGCCCTGGCCTTCGCCGGTGCGGTGGGGGTGCGCCGGGCGCTGCGCGACGGCCCCGGCGGGGTCTGGGCGCCACGGCTGATCGGGGTGTTCGGCGCCTCGTTCCTGGTCGCCGGGGTGTTCACCGCCGACGCAGGCGACGGGTTCCCGGCGGGCACCCCGGACGGACCGCCCGCCACGATGACCGCCCACGGCACCATCCATCTGGCCGGTGCCACGGTGGGCTTCCTCGCGCTGTGTGCCGCCTTCTTCGTACTCGCCCGGCACTTCGCCGGACAGGACCGGCGCGGCTGGGCCCTCGCCTGCCGCCTGGTGCCGGTGGGTGTCATGGCCGGCTCGGCGACCTCCTCGTTGTCGGTACTGGCCTTCACCTGCGGAGCGGCGCTGGGCCTCATCGGGCTGAGCGCGGTGGCGGCCCGGCTGGCCACCGGCGTACCGCTCGCACAGCGGTAGCCACCCGTACGGGTTACCCTGCCCGCCGCACGGCACCGGCCCGCCTGGCGGTTCACCCGCACCGCACCCGGTATCACCCCACCGGCATCACCCCACCCGAACAGAACAGGACACCGCGACATGACCGAACCCGTGAAGGGCCCCGCCAGCTACTTTCCGTCGATCGAGAAGAAGTACGGCCGCCCTGTCGCGGAGTGGAAGGACCTCATCCGCTCCTCGCCGCTGACCACACACATGGAACTGGTCTCCTGGCTCAAGACCGAGCACACCATGGGACACGGCCATGCCAATGCCCTGGTCGCGCACACCCTCGCGGAGGGCGGCGGTAAGTGATCCGTACCGGCCACTCCCGTGCGCCGGGCCCGCTCCCCGCCGATACTTGACACGGACCGTCGGCCCGGCGGCTCCCCTGTGACCTGACATACCGTCGGCCATCGGCACCGGCCCGCACGGACACCGTTGTGTCAGCACACGGACACCGCACGGAAGCAGCTCGTACACCAGCTGCCGCTGAGTCAGGGAGAGACCGTTGAGGATGCTGATCAATGTCCCCGAGACCGTCGTCGACGACGCCCTCAGGGGAATGGCCGCCGCCCACCCCGAGCTGAACGTGGATGTGGAGCACCGGGTGATCGTGCGCCGTGACGCGCCGGTGGCCGGGCAGGTGGGACTCGTCTCCGGGGGCGGTTCGGGACACGAACCGCTGCACGGCGGGTTCGTCGGCCCGGGGATGCTGTCCGCCGCCTGCCCGGGTGAGGTGTTCACCAGCCCGGTGCCCGATCAGATGGTGCGGGCCGCCGCGGCCGTCGACAGCGGCGAGGGGGTGCTGTTCATCGTCAAGAACTACACCGGGGACGTCCTCAACTTCGACATGGCCGCCGAACTCGCCGAGGACGAGGGCATCCGTATCGCCAAGGTGCTGGTCAATGACGATGTGGCGGTCACCGACAGCCTCTTCACGGCGGGCCGGCGCGGCACCGGCGCGACCCTCTTCGTCGAGAAGATCGCCGGGGCCGCCGCGGAGGCCGGGGCGCCGCTGGAGCGGGTGGAGGCGATCGCCCGGCGGGTGAACGACGGCTCGCGCAGCTTCGGGGTCGCCCTCAGCGCCGTCACCACCCCCGCCAAGGGCTCCCCCACCTTCGACCTCCCGGCCGGGGAGCTGGAGTTGGGCATCGGCATCCATGGCGAACCCGGGCGCGAGCGGCGCCCGATGATGACCTCGCGGGAGATCGCGGACTTCGCCGTGCACGCCGTCCTGGAGGACCGGCCGCCCTCGGGACCGGTGATCGCGCTCGTCAACGGCATGGGCGGCACCCCCCTGCTGGAACTGTACGGATTCAATGCCGAGGTACAGCGGGTACTCGCTGAGCGGGGGGTGGCCGTCGCCCGTACCCTCGTCGGAAACCACGTGACGTCACTGGACATGGCGGGCTGCTCCGTGACGCTCTGCGAGGTCGACGAGGAACTGCTGCGGCTGTGGGACGCGCCGGTGCGGACCGCCGCGCTCCGCTGGGGCCGCTGAACCGTCCGGGATTCACCGACACAGGGAGTGCATGTGCTCGACGCCGATTTTTTCCACCGCTGGCTGGCGGCCTCGGCCGCCCTCGTCGACCGGGAGGCCGCATATCTCACGGAGCTGGATTCGCCGATCGGTGACGCCGACCACGGCAGCAATCTCCAGCGCGGATTCGCCGCGGTGACGACGGCGCTGAAGGAGGAGTCCCCCGCGACCCCCGGTGCCGTGCTGACACTGGCGGGCGGGCGGTTGATCTCGACCGTGGGTGGTGCGTCGGGTCCGCTGTACGGGACGCTGCTGCGGCGTACGGGCAAGGCGCTCGGCGACGCCGCCGAGGTCACCCCCGCGCAGTTCGCCGAGGCGCTGCGCACCGGGGTCGCCGCCGTGGCGCAGCTCGGCGGGGCGAAGGCCGGGGACAAGACCATGCTGGACGCGCTCGAACCGGCGATCGCGGCACTCGGCGACACCACCGAGTCGTTCGCCGCCGCCCGGGACGCGGCCGAGGCGGGCGCGCTGGCGACGGTGCCGATGGTGGCCCACAAGGGCAGGGCCAGCTATCTGGGCGAGCGCAGCGCAGGTCACCAGGACCCCGGCGCCACCTCGTCCGCGCTGCTGGTCTCCGCGCTGGTCACCGCGCTCGCGGAGGTGGCGTGATGGCGAAGGGGAAGCCGGTCGGGATCGTGCTGGTCTCGCACAGCAGGGAAGTGGCGTCGGCGGTCGCCGAGCTGGCCAAGGGGCTCGCGGGCGGCGGGGAGACCGCTCCGGTGGCTCCGGCGGGCGGGACTCCCGACGGCGGTCTCGGCACCAGTTCCGAGCTGATCACCGCGGCTGCGGCCTCCGTCGACGGGGGCGCGGGCGTGGCCGTGCTGGTCGATCTGGGCAGTGCCGTCCTGACGGTGAAGGCACTGCTCGCCGAGGGCGACCAGTTGCCGGACGGGACCCTGCTGGTGGACGCGCCGTTCGTGGAAGGCGCGGTCGCCGCGGTGGTGACGGCGTCGGCGGGCGGCGATCTGAACGCGGTGGGGATGGCGGCGTCGGAGGCGTACGACTACCGCAAGAGGTGACCCGCGCCGCCACGAGGCCGTTTCCGCGGCCCAGGGGGTGATCCGGGGAGGGGAGGGACGGCACGGCGCGACACGGGGAGCGGCAGCACGGGGAGGGGCGGCACGGGGAGGGGCGGCACGGGGAGGGGCGGCACGGGGAGGGGCAGCACGGCGCGACACGGGGAGGGGCGGACGGTGAGACGCCATTTGGTCCCCCATGAGTGGCCCCGCCCCGGGCTCCCTCCTAGCGTCGGTCTCACTTTGGTGCATTTCCTACCATCGGAGACCTGACCATGCGTGCCATACGTGTCGCGTCCCTCACTCTCATCGGCACCGCCGCCGCGCTGGCGCTCAGCGCTCCGGCCGCGCTCGCCGCCGACGACGACGGAAGCGCCGTACCGCCCGGCGACGGGAGCGGCATCACCTCGTTCGGCTTCACCGTGTCCCCCGAGGAGGTCGCGCCCGGTGGCACCGTCACCCTCAACGCCACCGAGTGCGAGTCGCCGGCCGTGACCGTCTCGTCGGGTGTCTTCGACACCGTCACGCTCAGCGAGGGGCTGCCCGCGACGGCCAAGATCTTCGCGGACGCCAAGCCGGGCGCGGAGTACGACATCACCTTCGACTGCAAGGGCGAGAAGGGCACCACCACCCTCACGGTCAGCGGGTCCGGCTCCCACACCGGGACGGACCCGGACACCCACACCGGCACCGGTACCGGCGCGGACACGGGCTCGGACACCGGCGCGGACGCGGGCAGCCACACCGGCACGGGTGCGCACACCGGGACCGGTTCGCACACGCCGGGCGACCCGGCCAAGCCCGGAGGCGGCGTGCGGGCGGGCGCGGGCGGCAGCCTCCCCGGTCTGAGCCCGGCGCAGCTCGCCGTCGGGTCGGCCCTGGTGGCGGGTGCGGTCGGCGGCGGGGCCGTCCTGCTGCTGCGCCGCCGTGCCCGGGACGGCGGCTGAGGCGGAGCGGCGGTACGCCATGCACACAGCCAACCGGCGCGGTACGTGGTTCACCCTGCTCAGCGTGCTGCTGGTCGGCCTGTTCCTGCTGCGCGACGGCCCGGCGAACCCCGCTGCGGCCGGTCCGCCCCGGCCGGGCGGCGCGGTCGCGGCCCATCCCCGGGCGTCCGCGGCGCTGCCGCCCGCACCCGGCCCGCTCACCCACTCCCCGCCGCGCCGGATCACCGTGCCGTCCCTCCGCGTGGACGCCCCCATGACCAGGGTCGGCCTCGCGCGGGACGGGTGGATCGAGGCCCCGCCGCTGGCGGACGCCGCGGTGGCCGGCTGGTACTCGGGCGCGGTGGCCCCGGGCGAGCGCGGCACCTCGGTCGTCGTCGGGCATGTCGACAACACCACGGGCCCGGCCGTCTTCTATCTGCTCGGATCACTGGCGCGGGGCAGCCGTGTCGAGGTGCTGCGCGAGGACGGACGTACGGCCGTGTTCACCGTCTACGGAGTCGAGACGCACCCCCAGCGCGGCTTCCCCGCCGAGCGTGTCTACCGGGACGGACCCGATTCCGAGCTACGGCTGATCACCTGCGGCGGCGGCTTCAGCGAGCGGACCGGATACGACGGCAATGTGGTGGTCTTCGCCCGGCTGACCGGCACCCGCTGACCCGGCCGTCCTCCAGCGAGCGAGCGGGCGGACGGCCCGACCT
>NZ_JBSGUP010000280.1:0-10222 GCF_053607985.1 Streptomyces sp. NPDC055078 | reverse complement strand
AGCCGGCACTGGGACCGGGGGAAGGAACTGCTCGATCAGGCGGTGGCCGACTTCCGGGACCAGGGCGACGCATGGGGCACCGCGGTGGCCCTGTACAACCGGGCCTGGCTGGAGCAGAACCGGGGCAGCTCTCCCCGGCACGAGACCGACGGCTACAGCTAGGTGGAGCGCCTCGCCGAACGCTGCTCGGGACTGGCCGCCCGTCGTGAGGGCCGGCCCCGGCCGGCGGGGTCAGACCGGTGAGTACTCCCCGCTCTCGCCGGCGGTGACGGCGGCCGTCGGAGCCTCGCCCGGCTGGTCGAGGGCCGCCCAGGCGACATCGATCAGATGCTGGGTCGACAGTCCGTACTTGTCGAAGAGATACGGGGCCGTCAGCGCACCCTCGGCGAAGGTGTCCCGGAGGCCCACGCGGTACAGCCGCCGCCCGATGCCCGCCTCCGCGACGGCCTCGGCGACCGCGGACCCCAGACCTCCGGTGACCAGGTGGTTCTCGGCGGTGATGACCACCCGGGCCCCGGCCGCCACCTGCCGTACGGTCTCCGAGTCAAGAGGTTTGACCGTCGTCACGTTCACCACGGAGACCGAGACCCCGGCGGGCTCCAGCGCGCTCGCGGCGGCCAGGGCGGCCGGGAGCATCATGCCGCTGGCGAACAGGGCGATATCGCTTCCGTGGGTGAGGACCTCCGCGCGCTTGAGCGAGAGGACATGGCCGTCCTCGAAGACGGCGGGGATCTCGCCGCGCTTCAGCCGTACGTAGACCGGGCCCGGGAGATCGACGACGGCCGCGGCCAGCTGCGACACCTCGGACGCGTCCGCCACGTCGATCACGGTCATGTTCGGCAGGGTCCGCATGAGCGCCATATCGTCGATGGCCTGATGGCTGGGCCCGCCCGGGGTGGAGACGCCGGGCATGAAGCCGATGATCCGCACGGGCAGGGCGGGGTAGGCGATGGCATTGGCGATCTGGTCGTAGGGGCGGCGGGTCGCGAACACGCCGAAGGTGTGGACGAAGGGGATATGGCCGGAGCGCGCCAGTGTGCCGGCCATGCCCATCATGTTCGCCTCGGCCATTCCGGCGTGGACGAACCGCTCGGGGAACTCCTCCTGGAAGAGGTCGATCTCGCACTGGCGGGTCAGATCCCCGCTCAGGCACAGGACCTCCGGGCGGGTGCGCGCCAGCTCCAGCAGCGCGGTTCCGTACGGCTTCAGCCGGGTGGTGTAGGGCGGCTCATGCACGGTGGGCCTCCAGCTTGCGGGTCAGCTCGCCGACCGCCAGGGAGGCCAGTTCGGGCGGCAGCTTGATGAAGTGGCCGTCGGTGTCCGGCGGCAGGCAGTCCAGGCCGTGTCCGGTGGAGGTGCGGCAGACGACCACGCTCGGGCGCGTGGTCTCCTCGGCGGCGGCCTGCAGTGCCGCCTGGACGGCGCCGACGTCGTGGCCGTCCACGTCCGCCGCGTGCCAGCCGAAGGAGGACCACTTCCCGGCGATGGGCTCCAGGGTGGTGATGGTGTCGACCGGTCCGTCGACCTGGGAGTTGTTGGCGTCCAGGAGCACCGTGAGGCCCGCCAGCGCGTGGTGCGCGGCGAACATCGCCGCCTCCCACACCTGTCCTTCCTCCAACTCGCCGTCGCTGACCATCGCGTACGTACGGGTGTCGTGCCCGCGCAACCGGTCGGAGAGCGCGTAGCCGACCGCACCCGACAGGCCCTGGCCGAGGGAGCCGCAGGTGTAGTCGGCCACCGGCGAGCGTTCGGTGCCGATGGCCTCGATCGCGGAGCCGTTCTTGCCGTACCCGTCGATCGCGGACTCATCCAGCAGCCCGAGTGCCACCGCCGCCGCGAACGGGGCGATGACATAGTGGCCGGGCGAGCAGACGAGACGGTCCCTTCCCGGCTGTGCGGTCGCGAAGAGCGCGGCGACCTGTTCGGCGGCGGACAGCGCCTGCCCGAGATAGCCGAGGCCCTGGGGAGCCACCATCCGCACGGCGTTCAGCCGGATCCTGAGCGCCAGTTCCGCCGGGTCGGTGACCGTCCATCGGGTACCCGGATCGGAGATCCGTTGTGCAGTGGGCATCAGCATCGGCGGCGATCCCTCCTCAGTCCTTAGTGGCTCAGCCACATTAGGTTTGGCTCCGAGGCGTGTCAACGATGTGCGCAGCGGTGGTACGCGCCGGGTCGCAGTCCTCCGCTTGCGGGGTGTGGCCGCGCCTCCCGCCGTCGTACTCCCCACTGCTCCGCAGCCGGCGCGTGGGGAGCGGGCGGCCGGGGGCCCAACCTCCCGGCCTTGATCGAGATCTTGACCTGCTCATGGGGGAGCGGTTAGCTTTCGGAAGTGGCTAGGCCACTAACCGGATGTTTCCAGCCCATGACCGCAGCCGCCGGGAATCCTCCCGTCGTTTCCCATGAATCCGATCAGCCGCCGAGGGGGCACCGTGTCGTTGCAAGAATTCATCCCCACCCCGAGATTCGACGACTACAAGGAGCAGTTCCGGGACTTCTTCCTCCTTGAGCGAACCGACGGTGTCATCGTGGCCCGGGCACACACACTCGATGGGCCCATCCAGCTGAGCGTCCAGAACCATCGCGCGCTCGGCCAGCTGCTCAAGACCATCGGGGCCGACCCCGAGAACGAGGTCCTCATCCTCACGGGGTCCGGCGAAGAGTTCATGATGGACGCCGACCCGGAGGGCTTCGCCCTGGAGGACGAGGACATGCCGCACTGGGCGTACGAATACGCCTACAAGGACGGCCGGATCAATGTCAGCTCCCTGATCAACGACCTCGAAATCCCCACCATCGGAATCTTCAACGGCCCGGGATTCCACTCCGAGATCGTCCTCATGTGCGACATCACGCTGTGCGCGGACGACGCGACGGTGTTCGATCTCCACTTCGACATCGGCTCGGTGCCCGGCGACGGCATCCACAGCTGTTTCCAGGAACTCCTCGGTGTGAAGCGCGCCGCCTACGCGCTGCTCACCGGAGAGGCGATCTCCGCCCGGCAGGCGCTGGAGTGGGGAATGGTGAACGAGGTGCTCCCGCGCGGCGAACTGCTGGATCGCGCCAAGGCCATCGCCGCGCACATCATGGGCCAGCCGCGCATCACCCGTCGGCTGACCACGCAGATCGTCCGCCGCCCCTGGCGCCGGCGTATCACCGACGATCTCGACGGCGGCTTCGGCATCCAGATGTTCGGCCATGTGGTCAAGCAGAAGGCGATCCACAGCAAGGGACACATCGCCGAGACCGTGGACTACGTCCGGAAGGGGCGCAGGAACAACTTCGACTGAGCGTTCCGGCTACCGCCACGGGAGCGTTCGACCGGGCGTCCCCGGGCGCGATCCGGGGAGCGGGGGAGCAGGCGACCGTACCGATGCGGAATTCGGTACGGTCGCGGGCGTTTTCGGAGCCGCCTCGGGCACTCCCGCAGCGGTTGGGGCGCCGGGGTGGCGGCGGCTGCGGTGGCGGGCCGGCCGGCTCACCCGCTGGTCCGCAGATGCCGCATCATCACCTCGTGGTGATGGCGCACCGTGTACAGCGCCCGGTCGACGTCCCGCTGCCGCACCGCCCGCAGGATCGGTTCGTGGATCGCGGTCAGGGCGGCGATCCGGTCCGGCTCCAGCCAGCGGGGCACTGTGCCGTTGTCGATCCAGGTGCGGTACTCGTAGTTGATCAGAGCGGTGTGTGCGCTGTGGAACATCGACACGAGATAGGCGTTGTGGGACGCGCTGATCAGCGTCTCGTGGAAATACGTGTCGGCGCTCATCCAGCTCGCCGTGTCACCCGCGCTCTGCTCCAGCCGCCGCAGGGCACGCTCGGCCTCCGCGAGTTCCTCCGGTGTCGCCCGCTCGATCGCCCGGACGATCCCCGTCGACTCCAGCGAGAGCCGCAGTTCGGCGAGCGCGTCGACGGAATCGGGGTCCACATCGAGCATCAGGCTCATCGACGTGGCCAGACTGACCTCGGGGCGCAGCCGCACATACGCCCCGGAGCCCCGGCGCGACTCCACGAGTCCCTTGACCACCAGGACACGGATGGCCTGGCTGACCGTCGCCCGGCTGGTGGACAGCAGGGTCGCCAGGTCCCGCTCCGACGGCAGCCGCGACCCGTCGGCGACCTCCTGCGAGAGGATCAGCCGCTGGATCCGCGTCGCGATCTCCTCCGCCGCACCCTCGGGCCGCAGGCGCCCGAGGTCCTGGAGGGCACTCCACGGGCCGCCGAACGGAACTTCCTTCGTCCGTGCCATGGGATTCCCTCCACCGGTCGATGGGTGCCGACAGGTACGGCGCGCACCGCCGGGCGGCCGGCGGCGCGGCGCCGGTATCCGCCGGATGCCGGGCACCCGCCCGTACGGACGCACACCGCACACCGCACACGGCGGTCGGCGGACGAACCCGCCGGCACCCGCACCGGTCCGCGCCCCTGGTTCACCCGTACGCTACCCCAGCGTCGCTGGTCGAAGGGGTGCACCACCCGGCCGCGGGCTCCCCTGTCCTCGGGGAGTGGCGTACCGCCACCGCCGTGCCGCCCGGCGCCCGGGCACGACACGGCGCACGGGTCCTGGCGGTGCGCACCGTCGCGGACGGCCAGGCCGTGCTCGCGCCGTCATCACCTCCCCGCGACCCGGATTCCCGGTGTCCCTGGGGCGGCCGTTGTGCCGGTGCCGGTGCGGACCTGGTGTGGCCGCTCCGTTTCAGGCGGTAATCGCGGAAGTCCGGGCGAAATCACGTTCGCACCGGTACGTTGCCTGCCAGATGGGGAGTGGTGCCCCGTTCCCGTACGCACGGGGACGGATGATGCCACGGTGCGACTGGGGGGCGGATGTCGGAAATTTCGACGGCGATCGATGTGCTGCTGCGGGCGAGGCTGCGGCAGCTACCCGAGGTGAGAGACGAGAGCACGCGCTGGCGCGCACTCGGCGAGCACCTCGACGAGCTGGACGGCGCGCTCGCCGACCTGAGGGCGCACACCACCATGGACGCCGAACTGGCGGCGGCCCTGACACTTCCGCAGCTGCCGGAGACCCGGCTGGCCGTGGCCAAGGCGGCGGAGTCGTTCGAGGTGATCGCCTCCCGCTTCGCCCGGACAACGGTCAACATCGGGGTGAGCGGCGCGGCGCGGATGGGCAAGAGCACCCTGCTGCAGTCGGTCTCGGGCCTGAACGACAACCAGATCCCGACCGGGCACGGCATCCCGGTCACCGCGGTGCGCAGCCGGATCTTCCACTCACCCGCGATGCGCCGGGCCGAGCTGGAGATGCACAGCCCGGAGAGCTTCCTCACCGAGGTGATCCTCCCGCTGCACACGGCGCTCGAACTCTCGCCCGTGCCCCGCACGATCGCCGAGTTCGGCGGCCGGGTCTACCCGGACGTCCTGCCGGACACCCGGGACCGGGTGCTGCTGACCCGGCTGCGTGAACTGCACAGCGCCCTGGGCACCTACGAGCCGCTGCTGACCGGCGGGGTCAAGACGGTGCCGCTGGAGGAGGTGCGGCCGTATGTGGCCTATCCGACCCATGAGGAGATCACCGAGGCGGCCGGGCGGGTCGGGCGGGCCTACGCCGCGGTGCGCGAGGCCCGGATCGAGTGCGCCTTCCCGCACGAGCACATGGCCAGGATCGGCATCGTGGACCTGCCCGGCCTGGGCGAAGTGGCCGCCGACGCCGACCGGCGCCATGTGGCGGGTCTGCGCAATGAGGTCGACGCGGTACTGGTGGTCAAGCGGTCGTCCGACACCTCCTCGTTCTTCGACGAGACGGACACCGCCGGGCTCAGCCTGCTCGACGAGGTGCGGGGCCTTGTCCGCAGCACCGGGGAGTTCGCCTATCTGGTGCACAACGTCGACCCGGAGAAGCCCGCGCTCGCGGAGAACCTCCGCGGCGACCTGCTGCGAAACCTCAACGGGGGCGAGCCGGACCGCTTCTTCACCGTCTTCGAGACCGACGTACGCGACCCCGGGCGGGTCGGCCGGGAAGTCCTCGCCCCGCTGCTGAAGCGGATGGCGCAGGGGCTGCCGGTGATGGACGCCGAGGTGCTCGCCGGCACCCGGACCCAGGCTTCGGCCGTACGGGACCGTACCGGACTGCTGCTCACCGATCTGCGGCGGGCACTCGGCCAGGTGGCACGGCGGGCCGGAGTGCCGGAGGAGGTGAACGACGCCAAGGCCGCGCAGCTGCGCAGCGGTATCGCCCGCCGGCTGCGGGGGCTGGTCGCCGAACTGGCGGCGGAGGCACACGGCTCCATGGTGGACCCGGGATTCGGCGAGGCCGTGGCGAAGGCGTACGAGGACGTACTCGACTGGATCAGGGACGGCTTCGGCAAGGGCGCGGACGCATGGCGTGAGGAGGCGCTGAGCTGCATGATCACCGAAGGGCACGCGGCGGCGTTCGCCGGGCCCGAGTTCAGCAGGATCCGGGTCGAGATCAGCCGCCGGTTCGCGGCACTGGACGACTTCTTCACGGCACGGCTCACCGCTGCCTGGGACCGTACGGCCGTGGTGCTGGCGGCCGAGTGCGGGGCGCTGTTCGGGTCCGAAGGGGGCGGCCCGGCCGAGGGCGCCGCAGACTCCGGTTCCGGTTCCGGTTCCGGCTCCGGTCACGCCGCCGACGCGTCGGCCGAACCCTCGCCGGTACCCCCGCCCGCCGTCACGCCCGCCGCCCGGTCCGGACACGATGTCCTCGCCGAACTGGCCGGTCTGTTCGCCCGGTCCTCCCAGCCCTGTCCGGGTCTGGCCAGTGCCGTCGACAGCCTGCTGGACGTACGGCTGGAGTACCGCACCCTGCTCTATCCCCGGGTCCGCCCGGACCTCGCCCCGCTGAACCTCCAGGTCACCCACCCCGACACCGGCGAGCAGATGCAGCAGGTCGCCGTCCCGCTGACCGCGGAGGGCGCCGACGACCTGTACGAGCTGTTCAACGGCCTCGCCGAGCAGGCGGCGTTCCGGATCCAGAAGTCGCTGTCGCAGGAAGCGGCGGTTCCGGCAGCCGTCATCCACGCGCTGGTTGAGCAGTTCGAGGACACCCTGATCCGGTCGGGCACCTCGGTCCAGGAGTTCCGGCGGTTCGTCCGGTCCTATCGCAACGACCTGTGGCCGGCGGAGTTCCAGGGGATCGACGAGGCCAACAGCCGCTTCGCCCGGGTGGTCCGCGTCGTACAGGACATCTCCGGCGTCATCGAGGAGGAGCAGTCGTGACGGACGAGCGCCCGGCCTTCGAATACAAGATCGGCCTGCTGGCCCCCAGCCGCGTGGGCAAGAGCACGCTGATCGCCAGCCTGCTCACGGAGGGCCAGCAGCTGCTGGCCCAGGACTCCTCGGTGCATCTGCTCACCGCGGACCGGCCGACCGCCAACCGGCTGGCCGCCACCTACAACCTGGTCTCCGGGGCGCTCAAGGCCCGGGTCTTCCAGCCGGGTCTGGTGCCCAGCACCAGCGACCCCTCCTGGTTCCGGCTGCTGCTGGAGGCGCGGGGACAGGACCTGCAGATCCGGTTCGACATCCTCGACTATCCGGGCGCCTGGCTGGAGGGGGCCGGTGAAGGCACCGAGGACGAGCGGAAGTGGAACGAGTGCGAGGCGTTCCTCGCCGACAGCTCCGTACTGATCCTGCCGATCGACTCGGTGCTGCTCATGGACGGCGGTGACGACCACGCGCATCTGCTCGCCTCCCATCTGTCCGTGTTCCAGATCAACCAGGCCGTGCTGAGATGGGCGAAGAACCGGCGGGAGCTGTCCGGCGAACCTGCCATGATCGTGTTCTGTCCGGTCAAGTGCGAGACGTATCTCTCGGACAGCGGCAGCCTCCAGGACCACGCGGGCACCCTGCGGGAGAGGGTGGCCGACCAGTTCAGCGATGTGCTCAAAACGGTCAGGGACGCGGCCCCGCACGCGGCGGTCCGCTATCTCCCGATCGACACCTTCGGCTGTGTGGAGCTGGTATCGGCCCGCTGGGTCCAGTCCCAGGCGTCTCCCGGCGGCGAGGTCCTCATGCCCAAGTACCGGGTCCGGCCGCCGGGACAGATCGTCCGGAAGGGGCTGGACGACCTGATCACCCTGCTGTGCCGGCAGCTGGTCGACACCGCGCGGGCGCAGAGCGAGCGGACGACCGCCACGAGGCGGACGACCGCCCGGCACTCCCGCGGCCATGCCGAGGTGCGCGAGGGCTTCTTCCGCGATCTGTGGCTGAACGTCAACGGCGAGCGCGACCGCCGCAGGCGTGCCGCCGACAGCGACGAGCGGCTGTTCGCCGAGTCGCAGCGCACCACCCAGTCGCTCTTCGACGTGCTCACCGCCCTGGCCGGGCGGGAGAACGGGCCACGTCTGCACCATCTGAGCTGATCGCCGAAGGGACTGCTGTGCAGATATATCTCCGTACCCGGGGTGTGCCACGCAAGCTGGACTACGGCTTCCTCGGGCCCGCTCCGGGAAACCGCTGGTGGGACGCGTACTCGGAGCTGACCGCCACCGAACGGCCGTGCCTGCTCGCCGTCTCGTCGAAAGAGCGCTGGCGGATACTGATCAGCGGGGTGCCCTCCACCAGAACCGACTCCGTGGGCACCCTCATCTACTACACCCTGGTTCTGCACGGCTCCCCGGAACCGGGCGGAGGTACGGGGGCCGGGGAGGACCGGCACACGGTGCGGGCGCTCGCCTCCCGCTGGCTCAGCGACGTCGCCGGTCATCCGGAGGGCCGCGGGGTGCTGTCCGAGACCCTGGACGGTCTCTGTTCCGGCCCGGAGGTGGACCGGCTGCTGGCCGCCCATCCGGCGGAACTCGCGGCGGAGCGCGCGGAGCTGACCGCTCGGCTCGCCACCGCGCTGGCATCCCTGGCCCCCGACCCGTACGCCTCCGATCCGTATGCCCCCGACGCGCACGCCCCTGACCCGCCCGCTCCGCCCGCGCCGGACGCCGGGGTCCCCTCCCGCGTACTGCTCGGAGAGCGCTGGATCGCCGGACGGGCGGCGCCGGGCGCGGACGCGGCGTTCGCGGACCGGCTGTCCGCGCTGCTGGCCGGGGAGGCAGGACAGGCACATCTGCTCAACCTGGTGTCGTCCGGGGAGGACATCGAGACCCTGCCCCCGTGGCCCGGGCCTTTGGCCGTCCTAGTGGAGGGCGGCATGGTCGGTGACCCCGCGATGCGGCCCGAGCGGCTTCCGGGGCCGGCCGCGGAGGTCGTCGGCGGCGCCCCAAAAGCACCGGGGCGGGCGGCGCTGCTTCCCGGGATGCCGCCCGCCCTGACCCTGCCGCTCGTACTGCTGGCCCTGCTCGTGACCCTGCTCGTGGTCCTGTTCGCAGGACCCTGGACCTGACCGGGCCGTTTCTGCTGACCGATCACCAGCGGCGCGATTTCAAGCACCCTCTGTGGGTGTCGGTCGAACTCCCTTCGGCGAGCGGACGTCTGGAGTTCCTGGCGGGGGCCACCTACCAGAGGGAGTGGCTGGATCCGTATGTACGACTGGCCTTCCGCTGTGAGTTCCGGGCGGTCGAACCGGGCGGCGGCCGTCCGGTCCTGGCCCTGCTGCTGGCCAGGCTCGCCGTCCGGCCCGCCAGTGCCTGGGGCTTCGAAACGTCCCGCCTGGAGTTCGCGCGCGTCGAGGATCTGGACTTCGCGGTGTCCCTGGGCGGCGAGCGGGTGTACGAGGTGCACGGAGCGAGGCCGATGGAGGACGGCAAGGCACTGATCTTCCGCGACGGCTCGGGCCGCTGGACCACACTGGAGCAGATCGTGCCCCGCCTCAGGCGCGTCGTTTACGACGAGAACCGGTGACGGCGCGTCAGGCCGACGACCCGTGGGTGTCGTCGTCCAGCGCCGCCCGCGCCGCGACGGAGAACTCCTTGAGCCGTGCCCTGGCCGCCATGACATGCGCCCCGTAACGGTCCTTCCAGCCGTCGGTGCCGGCGCCCCGCAGGATGTCCGCGTGCCAGGAGAACAGGGCGGACAGGGCCGAGGTGAGCGCCGCCATCAGCGCTTCCGCCGACCGGTCGACCGCCGCCGGCCCCTCCACCGCCACCGTGGAGGCGGCCCGGCGCACGGCGCTCACCAGGTTCTCCGCCGTCCTCATGTGCTCCATCGCCTCGTCGAGCCGCGCGGGATCGCCGTCGCTCAGCACGGTCCACGCCTGGCGAAAGCCTTCCTCGGCCGTCACCGCCTCGGTGATCAGCGCGCTGTACGCGGTCCGCCGGACCTCGCGGCGCCACCGGAGGTACTCGAAGCGGGCCTGTGACCGCAC
>NZ_JBSGUP010000279.1:0-10224 GCF_053607985.1 Streptomyces sp. NPDC055078 | reverse complement strand
ATCAGCAGTCCGGTGACGGTGCGCCCCGGGTCCAGCGTCTTGCGCCGGTTGGTGATGACCCCGGCCTCCATCAGATCGGCGACGGTGTCGCCGATCTGCCCCGAGTGGACCCCGAGGTCCCTGCGGTCGCCGAGCCGGGACAGCACCGCTTCCGGGACGGCCCCCAGCCCGAACTGGAGCGTCGCGCCGTCGTCGATGAGCGAGGCGACCCGGTCGCCGATGCGCTGTTCGACGTCCTTCGGGTCGCCCCGGGGCAGCTCGGCGGGCGGACGGGAGACCCGTACCACCACATCGAGGTCGGCGTCGGTCAGGACGCGTCCCCCATGGGTCCAGGGCACCCGGTCGTTGACCTCGGCGACGACCACCCGGGCCGTGTCGATCGTCGCGGAGAGATAGTCGGCGGCGAGGCCGAGGCTGTAGCGGCCCGCCTCGTCGGGCGGGGGCAGCTGGATCAGGACCACATCGGCCCGCAGGGGGCCCCGCGTCAGCAGGCCGGGCAGCTGGGAGTAGTGGCAGGGCACCACGTCCAGGGCGCCGGCCCGGTGGAGATCCCGGTTGCCGCCACTGCCGCAGTACGACAGGAACGACACATGGTCGGCGTGCTCGGCCCGTACGGTGCCGGAGGCGGGAATCCCGAGGAAGCAGCGGAACCCGCCGATTGCCGCCCGCTGGGCGAACAGCGCCTCGGTCAGGGTGCGCGGCTCGGCGCACGCCTGTCCCCAGAGCACCAGGTCACCGGCCCGGACGAGGGCGGTGAAGTCCGGTGCCTCATGGCCGTGGGGATCGTCCGGGCCGAAGGGGCCACCGCGTATCTCAGACATCGGGCGGCCCGTCCCGCCACCGGCCCGCCGAGGGGTCGAGCATGCGGTGCCGCTGCTCCTCGGTCAGCCACACGATGGTCTCGAGTTCCAGGGCGTCCACCAGGCGCACCCGGCCCGTTCTCAGGTCCTCCAGCCGCAGCCGGGGGCCGTTGGCGCTGTTGTCGTACGACACGGACACCTCGGCGAACTCGCCGGCCACGATCCAGCCTTCATGTGTGCTGTCCGGTGCTTCCCCATCGGATCCGGTCATGTCAGATCAGGAAGGACAGGGTCGGGACGGGCCCGGTGCTGTCCACCAGCACCACGGTCTTGCCGACCAGCCGGATTCCGCCGTCCTCCCGCCGCAGCCGGTAGGTGGTGCGGCCCGCCCAGAGCTCCTTGCCCCGGGGCCTCGCCTCCACGAGCAGGAAGTTGGCGCCCACGGTGGTGTCCTCGCCCTCGGTGCCGAGGATCTCAATGTTGGACAGGAGGCGGCGGAGGTCTGAGCGCGGTTCCTGGGCGTGCCTCTTGCCGGTCTTGAGCTGGGCGATCCGGGTGGCGATCCGGCGCCGGTTGTCGTGGATCAACGACACCTGCCGGGACGGGTCGCTGCCGGTGCCGCCGATGGGCACCCAGTAGAGCGCGTCATCGGTCCACAGGGCTTCCCAGGCGTCGTACGCGTGCTCGTCGGCGAGCCGTGCCTCCAGGAAGAGGAACCGCTCGGTGTCCCGCAGGCCGAGTCCGGATTCCTGTGCTGCCGGGGTGGTCATGGTCACTCCTCCTCCATGAGGGTCCGGTACTGCGACCAGAAGCCGCGGATGCCCGTCTCGTCGGTGACGTCGCCCACCAGGAAGCCCTGTTCGTCGGTGCGTTCACGGTGTGCGCCGCGGCGCAGCTCCAGCCACTCGGGCAGATTTCCGTTCACCCCGCGCTGGCTGCGCTCGTACATCTCCGCGTCGTCGGCGAGCAGCATTCCGGCGGGCCCGACCGAGCCGACGGACTGCGACAGCAGCCTGCGGTTCATATCGGGGGCGCCCTTGAGCTGGACCGCCGTGACGTTCTGGACGGTCTCGGAGACGGACACCGGCTGGATCATGAAGACGCTGATCTCGGCGATGAACAGATTGGGGAAGACGGCGACGTGCGGGGCGCCGTCGATCAGGATCTCCTCGGCCTGCTCCCCGTGCCGGGCGCGCATCTTGGCGACGTAGTCGGGGACCTTGTCCGGCGTGGTGCCGAACCAGCCCAGGGGCTGCGCCCTGTCGCGGAATGCGGGCCGGAGGTCGTTCTCGCTGTGGCCGCCGCCGAGGTCGCGGGTGACGGCCGTCGACTTCTCGCTGTAGAGCGCGCCGATGGGGCTGCCGGTGACGCCGAAGATGGAGCCGTGGACGAACTGCGGGTGGTACCCGTCCGTCTCGTTCTCCATCACCATCTTCCAGTTGGTGTGGGTGCGGTGGCGGAGCCAGCCCGCCGTCAGTTCGGACTCGCCCTCCGGGGAGAGGCGGGCCAGCCGGTCGAGTTCGCCGGCCGCCGCGCCGAGGTGCTCCTTCAGACCGGGTCCTTCGGGGGCGAAGCTGGCGAAGACGAAGCCCTGGTACGCCTCCACCCGGGGCACACGCCCCATGCTGACGTCGAGCTTGTTCTTGCCCCCGTACCCCTGGTGGTAGGGGTAGCCGAGGAGAGCGCCCTTGTTGTCGTAGGTCCAGCCGTGGTACGGGCAGCGGAAGGCGGCCGAGTTACCGCGCAGGTCCTCGCAGACGGTGGCGCCCCGGTGCGCGCAGCGGTTCACCAGGAGGTTGATCTCGCCGTCGCGGCTGCGGGTCATGATGAGGTCCTGGAGGCCGATGCTCTTGCGGACGTAGTCGCCCGGCCTGCTCACCTCGCTGGTGTGGCCGACGCACACCCAGGTGCGGTACCAGATCCGTGTCAGTTCATCGGCGAAGACGCCGGGGTCGGTGTAGAGGGAGCCGTGGACCCTGGTGTCCTGGACCAGGTCGGCGTACCTGCCTGCCGTAGTCGGTCGGGTTGTCATGGCTGATTCTCCTCCAGTCGCCGGGCTGACTGTCTGACCAGCAGGAACTTCTGCACCTTGCCGGTCGGTGTGGTGGGCAGGTCCCCCGGCTCGGCGAAGATCACATGCTTGGGGACCTTGAACCTGGCCAGGTTCTCCTTGCAGAGCGCGATGACCTCTGCCACGGTGACCTCGGCGCCCGTCTCGGGGATCACCCAGACGCAACCGGCCTCGCCCCAGCGGTCGTCGGGCACCCCGATGGCGTAGGCCTGGCTGATGCCCGGGTGCTGGGTGAGCAGTTCCTCGATCTCCTTGGGCATGACCAGTTCACCGCCGCTCTTGTACAGCTCCTTGCTGCGGCCGGTCAGTTCGAGATAGCCGTCCTCGCGGACCCGGCCGAGGTCGCCTGAGCGCACCCAGCCGTCGACCAGGGCGAGCGCGGTCTCCTCCGGCTTGTCCCAGAAGCCGTGCATGTGGGTGGGTCCGGTGGAGGTGAGTTCGCCCTCGGTGCCCTCGGGAAGATCCTCACCGGTCACCGGGTGCACGGTGCGGTACACACAAAGGTCACCGCCGTGGTCGGGGAGTCCGGCGGCGCCGGCCAGTTTGACCCGGCCGACGGTGGTGGCGGCGAGCCGCATGTCGTCTTCGGGCAGGGTCATGGTCATCGCGCCGCCGCACTCGGTCATCCCGTAGCCGGTGACGACCTCGCCGGCGCCGAGTTCGTCCTTGACGCGCTGCCACAGCCACAGCGGGGACGGCGCGGCCCCGGAGAGCATCGAGACCAGTGAGGACAGATCGCGCTTCGTCCGGTCGGGGTGCTCCAGCAGGGCCACCGTCATGGTGGGTACGCAGAGGATCTCGGTGGCCCGGTGGCGTTCGATGCCCTCGAAGTAGCGGGCCGGGTCGAAGGCGGTCTGGGGGATGATCGCCCCGCCGACCATCATGGCCGCCAGCATCCCCTCTACATAGCCGAACATGTGGTAGCAGGGCAGCGAGAACAGCACGCGCCGCCCGTCCTCGAAGGCCCTGGTGAGCGCGGAGGCGTACCCGGTGCGCTGGACCGCGTCGTGGGTGACCTGGACGCCCTTGGGCGAGCCCGTGGTTCCGGAGGTGTAGAGGATGTCGCCGATGTCCTCGGGGCCGCTGTGGCCGAACTTCTCGGCGGCCCGCGCGACGGCTCCCGCCCGCTCCTCACCGAGGCCGGTGAGCCCGCTGACGGTCAGGACGCCGTCCCGGCCGCCCGGCCCGCCGGATTCCAGAACCACCACGCGTTCCAGCGCGGGCAGTTCGGCAGTGGCGCCCGCCTCCCAGCCCGGCGCGATGGAGTCCAGCATGCCGAGGTAGTCCAGACCGCTGAAGCCGGTCATGGTGATGAGCACCTTGCAGGCCGACTGGTCGAGCACATAGGCCAGTTCGTCCTGGCGGTACAGATAGTTGAAGGGGATCGCCACCGCGCCGGCGCGGGCGATCGCGAACTTGAGGGGGACGAACTCGGCGTAGTTGGCCATCAACAGGCCGACCCGGTCCCCCTTGCGGACGCCGAGTGCGGCGAGGCCGTCCGCCAGCCGCACGGACCACTCGGCGGTCTCCGCGTAGGTCAGGGTGTGCTCGTCCGTGAGGACGAAGGGGCGCGCGCCGAACTCCTCGGCGCACCGGTCGAGCCGCTGGGCCAACGTGAGCGGGGTCCAGACGGGGAATCGTCGCTCCAGTTCCCTGCGGCGCGCTTCGATACTCAAGATCATGGTCCTGCCTCCCTTCTCGATTTAATCTTATGTAAATTAAATTGGCAAGCGCCTCGGAGCCTCATGTTCCGCATGTCGCCGGCCGCCGGCTCGCCCCGGGGGCGCCTCGCCGGAACCTCTCCACCGGAACCCGGACCGGGGATCTCCCCCGCGATCCGCCGGGGTTCGGACGCGCCCTGCGCCTACCGCCCCCGGAAGACCGGCTTCCGCTTCTCCCCGTATGCGGCCACAGCCTCGGCGAAGTCGTCGCTGTCGAACAGCGCGACCTGGTTCTCGATCTCGCGGTCCAGCGTTTCGTACGGATCATGGGGACCGGTCAGCAGCAGCCGCTTGATCGCCGCGAGGGCCAGCGGGGGCCCGGCGGCCAGCCGCCCGGCGTCCGCGATCGCACGGGCCAGTGCCCCGCCGGGTTCGGTCAGTTCATCGACCAGACCCAGCTCCAGGGCGCGGGCGCCGCGCACCGGCTCCGGCATCAGCATCATCTGCCGGGCGCGGGCGGCCCCCACCCGGCGGGGCAGCGACCAGGAGATACCGAGATCACCGGCAAGACCGACCCCCGTGAACGCGGTGTTGAAGGCGGCGTCCGACGACGCGACCACCCGGTCACAGGCAAGCGCGAGCGAAGCGCCCGCGCCGTAGGCGAACCCCTCGACGGCGGCCACGACCGGCTTCGGCCCCTGCCAGACAGCCCGTACGACGCGCTGCGCCGCCTCCGCCCTCGGACGGCTCCGGGCCTCCGGCTGCCGGCGCATGGTGGAGATGTCCCCGCCGGAGCAGAAGGTGCCCCCCGCGCCCGCCAGCACCACCGCGCCCACGGACGCCTCGGCCATCGCGCTCTCCAGCGCTTCGGCGAGCGCCACCCGCAGGGGCATGTCGAGGGCGTTGCGCTGGTGGGGCCGGTTCAGGGTGAGCACCCGAACGGCGCCCTGATCGGCCATGAGGAGGTCGTCCTCCTCGGCCCGGGGATCCTGACTCGTCATGGAGCTCTCCTTTTTCAAAAATAGATTCAAACATAGAGTGGGCCGGAAGAACATAGGCGCGACAGCGGCAAGGAGCTGCCAGATGACGATCCCCGAACAGCCCGACGACTGGACGGAACCCGGCGCCCACCTCGTTCGGACCGGAGTCCACCGCATACCGCTGCCGCTTCCCGGCGACGCCCTGCACGCGGTGAACGCCTACCTCGCCGAAGCGGACGACGGCCTCGTCCTGGTCGACCCGGGCTGGGCGAGCGAGGACACAACGAAATCCCTCGCGGGCGCGCTCGGCTCCCTCGGCCACCGGATCCCCGACATCAGCCGCATCGTGGTCACCCACGTCCACTGGGACCACTACAGCAACGCGGTGGCGCTGCGCGCCGCGTACGGCATACCGGTCCTCCTCGGCCGCGGCTCACGCGCCTCGGTGGAGGGGTACTCCCCCGGCGACCGCCTCTACCGGCCGCAGTCCGAACTGCTGCGCCGCTGCGGCGCGTTCGACATCGCGGAGCGTGTCGACGCCGCCGAACTCAGCGAGGCGGAGCGGGCGATGCCCTGGGGCCCGCCGGACTCCTGGCTCGACGACCACGAGCAGGTCCCCCTCGGCGAACGTGCCCTCGACGTCCTGGCGACTCCCGGCCACACGGCGGGACACATCGTGCTGCGCGACGCCGTCGGCGGGCTCCTCTTCGCGGGCGACCACGTCCTGCCGCACATCACCCCGTCGCTCGCCCTGGAGTCGGCGCCCGAACCGAAGCCGCTGCGCAGCTACCTCGACTCCCTCCGCCTCGTACGGAACATGCCCGACACTCTGTTGCTGCCGGCCCACGGCCCGGTGACGGCCAGCGCCCACACCCGGGTGGAGGAGCTTCTCGTCCACCACGAGGAACGCCTGGACGCCTGCCTCACCGAGGTGAAGAACGGCGCTTCGACCGCCTGTGCGGTCGCGCGCGCCCTCCCCTGGACTCGGCGACTCCGCACCCTCGACCAGCTCGACCTGGTGAGCCAGATGCTCGCTGTCATCGAAACGGACGCCCACCTGGACCTGCTGGCCGACCAGGGCGCGCTGACCGCGACCGAACTGCCGGACGGTGTACGGGCCTACTCCCAGGCCCCCTGACCGCCTGCCCCGGGGGGCGTGCCGCGGAGCCCTTTCCGCGGCGCGCGCTCCGGAGCCCCGTCGGTCCATCGCGGACGAACCACGGGAATCAGGGCCCAGGCCATCCCGGCCCGTCCGGCGTTTGAAGACGGACCCGGGCCCGAGGAACCGGCCACCCCCCGCGACAAGGGCGAGCAAACACAGCCCGTCCGGCGTCTGAGGACGGACCGTGCGCACAAGGGCCCACCCCTGGCAAGGTCAGAAGGCCCAGGCACGCGGGCCCCGCCCGTCCGGACGACAGAGCCCGCCCCCGGGTCCGGACCCGGGGCCGGAAACGGGCACGGCCGGAAACGGGCACCTCACCCCCCGCTGAACTCCGGCGCCCTGCGCTCGATCACCGCCGCCAGCCCCTCCCGCGCATCCGCCATCGCGGAAAGCTCGGCAACGGTCCGCGCCTCCTCCGGAAGCCGGGCCTCCACGGTCGCGCCCAGACCGTCCCACAGCAGCCGCTTGGCCGCCGCGTTCGCCCGGGGCGCTCCGGCCGCGAGCGTACGGGCCAGCGCCATGCCCTCCTCGCACAGGGCGTCATCGGCGACGACTCCGGTGATCAGCCCCAGTTCAAGCGCCTCGGGCGCGGTGAGGACGGGGTTGGTCAGCACGATCTCCATCGCCTTGCGCAGCCCGACGAGCCGCGTGAGCGTCACCGAGACCCCGGCGTCGGGCGCCATGCCCACCCGGGTGGCCCCGGCCAGGAAGCGCGCGGACTCGGCGGCGATCACCAGGTCGGCCGCGCAGACCAGCCCGAAGCCACCCCCGCCCGCGGCGAAGCCGTGCACCGCGGCCACCACGGGGGCTTCGAGTCGCATCAGGGCCGACACCGCGTTCTGGAGCCATGAGGTCGCCTCGCGCAGATACGCGGGCAGGTCCTCGCCCTTGGCCGCGAAGGTCTTCACATCGCCGCCGGCGCAGAAGCTGGGCCCTTCGCCGGTGAGCAGGACGGCCCGTACGCCGGGGGTTCCGTGGATCCGCATGATGGCGTGGTGGAGTCCCCTCAGCAGGGGCACGTCCATGCCGTTGGACGCCTCGGGCCGGTTGAGCCTCAGCCGGGCCACGCCCGCGTCGTCGAGGTCCAGCAGTACGGGCCCCGAGTCGATCAGCGTCCGTACCGTCCCGGCCTCCGCCGTCGTCCGAGCCTGCGTCGGTTGTTCTGTCATCTCAGCCATCGTTCCGTTCTGTGAAGGCGGCGATCCCGGCCTTCGCCGACTCTCCGCTCTGATGCTCGACGACCATCCGCCGCTCCAGTGCCAGCCCGTCCTCCAGAGGCAGCCGCAGCCCCTCGTGGACCAGTCGCTTGATCCGGCCCAGGGCCCCCGGGCCCTTCGCCGCGAGCGCCCCGGCGAACGCCCGTACCGCCTCGTCGAAGCCGTCCGCCGGCAGGCTCCGGTACGCGAGTCCCCAGGCCACCGCCTCCTCCGCGCCGATGCGATCACCGGTCAGGAGATGGCCGAGCGCCCGCTGGCGGCCGACGAGCCTGGGCAGCCGCTGGCTGCCGCCCCCGCCCGGGATCTGTCCGAACCGGGCGTGGTTGTCGGCGAGTTTCACGTTCTCGTGGACGAGCGCGATGTCGCACGCCTGCATCAGTTCGAATCCGCCCGCCATGGCATGTCCCTCCACGGCGGCGATCACGGGCACGGGCAGGCCGGCGATCGACGAACACGCGCGCCCGAAGTTCTCGAACAGCGGGCGGAGCGCTCCGGGGCCCTGTGCCCGCAGTGTTTCGAGTTCCTTGAAGTCACCGCCGACGGAGAAGTTGCCTCCGGCGCCCCGGATGACGATGATCCGCACGGACTCCGCGAGGCGCGACAGCGCGGTGCCCAGTTCCCGGCCGAGTTCGACGGTGATCGCGTTCATGGCCTCCGGCCGGTTGAGGACGAGGTGCCCCACGTCCGCGTCCGCATGGATCTGTACGACGTCGCTCACATCAGTCTCCCGCCGCCGACTTCGAGGACGGCTCCGGTCATATAGCTTGCGAGGCAGGAGGCCAGGAACAGGACCGCGCCCGCCACCTCCTCCGGCTCGCCCGCCCGTTTCATCGGGATGCCGGCCTCGCGCGCGGCGAACACTCCGGGCGGCATGGCCTCGGTCATCGCGGTACGGATCAGCCCCGGCTGGACGGCGTTCACGCGGACTCCGCGGTGGGCCAGCTCCTTGGCGGCGGCCTTGGTGAGGCCGACGATTCCAGCCTTCGCGGCGCTGTAGTTGGTCTGCCCGGGGTTGCCCGACTTGCCGGACAGGGAGGAGATGTTGACGATCGACCCGGATTCGGCGTCGCGCATCACGGCGGACGCGGCTCGCACACCGAGCCAGGTGCCCCGCAGATGGACCCGGAGCACCGCGTCGAAATCGTCGGCGGACATCTTCCGCAGGGACGCGTCCCTGGTGATTCCGGCGTTGTTGACGAAGATGTCGAGCGAGCCGTACCGCGCGACGGTGTCCGCGACCAGCGTCTCCACCGCCGACTCGTCGGTGACGTCACAGCCCCGGCCCCAGGCACCCCGGCCCTCCCCCGCGAGTTCGGCCGCGGCGGCCCGGGCCTTCTCGGCGTCCCGGTCCGCGAGGACCACCCGGGCACCGTGCTCGTACAGCAGTCGCGCGATGGCCAGCCCGATGCCCTGGGCCGCGCCGGTGACGACGGCGGTCCGTCCCGCGACCAGTCCGCCGCCTTCCGTGGTGCTCACAGCTCGGCCCTTCTCACGTTCCGGCCCTTCTTCATGCCCCACCCGTCCTTCTCGTTGTCCCGGCCTCCTGTTTCGAATCTAAATTAGATACGATTCTTCTTCAAGGCCACAACCTCCGCCAGAAGGAGCAAACGACATGGATCTAGGTCTCAGGAACGCCCGGGTACTGGTAACCGGAGGGGCGTCCAACATCGGCCGGGGTATCGTGCACGGCTTCGCCGACGAGGGGGCCCGCGTGCTGATCTGCGACCTCGACGCCGACCAGGCCGTGAGGGTGCGGGACGAGGCCCTGGAGCGGAAGGCCGCCGCGGCCGAGGTGTTCGCCGCCGATCTCGCGGCGCCGGGCGCGGGCGAGCGGGCGGTCGGCAGGGTCCTGGAGCTATGGGGTGGCATCGACGTCCTCGTCGCCAACGCGGGCATCAGCATCCCGTCGTTCATCGCCGATCACACCGATCGGTCCCAGTGGCAGCGCATGTTCGAGGTCAATCTGTTCGCGGCGATCGAGTGCGTGCAGGCGGCCGTCCCGCCCATGCGGCAGTCGGGGGCGGGCGCCGTGGTCACCATCGCCAGCGACGCGGCGTTCGGCGAGATCCGGCAGGGCGTCTACGGCGCGTCGAAGGCCGCGCTGGTGGCCCTGACCCGCACGGTCGCCAGGGAGCACGGCCGTCACGGCATCCGTGCCAACGCGGTCTGCCCGGGACTGGTCATCCCCGAGGGCCCGGAGGCGGTGGGCGCCGCCAGCCTCTGGGCGGGCGGGCAGGACGCGATCTTCAACGAGGGGCAGGTCGGCCATCTCCTCAAAGCCACTCCCCTGCGTCGGTTGAGCACGGCCGGGGACGTCGCGGCCAGTGTGCTCT
>NZ_JBSGUP010000278.1:3280-10243 GCF_053607985.1 Streptomyces sp. NPDC055078 | reverse complement strand
AGGGCAAGGAGGGCCGCATGACCGTACGGCGAGTAATGGGCATCGAGACGGAGTACGGCATCTCCGTCCCCGGCCACCCGAACGCCAATGCCATGCTCACCTCGTCCCAGATCGTCAACGCCTACGCGGCGGCGATGCACAGGGCCAGGCGTGCCCGCTGGGACTTCGAGGAGGAGAACCCGCTGCGGGACGCCCGCGGCTTCGACCTCGCCCGGGAGGCCGCCGACTCCAGCCAGCTCACCGACGAGGACATCGGCCTCGCCAATGTCATCCTCACCAATGGAGCCAGGCTCTACGTCGACCACGCGCACCCCGAGTACAGCTCGCCCGAGGTGACCAATCCCCGTGACGCCGTCCTCTGGGACAAGGCCGGCGAACGGATCATGGCCGAGGCCGCCGAGCGGGCGGCCCAGCTCCCCGGTGCCCAGCCCATCCACCTCTACAAGAACAACACCGACAACAAGGGCGCCTCCTACGGCACCCATGAGAACTACCTGATGAAGCGGGAAACCCCCTTCTCGGACATCGTGCGCCACCTCACCCCGTTCTTCGTCTCCCGGCAGGTCGTCACCGGCGCGGGACGCGTCGGAATCGGCCAGGACGGCCATGAACACGGCTTCCAGATCAGCCAGCGGGCCGACTATTTCGAGGTCGAGGTCGGGCTGGAGACCACCCTTAAACGTCCCATCATCAACACCCGTGACGAGCCCCATTCCGATGCCGAGAAATACCGCCGCCTCCATGTGATCATCGGCGACGCCAATCTCTCGGAGGTCTCCACCTATCTCAAGCTCGGCACCACCGCCCTCGTCCTCTCCATGATCGAGGACGGCTTCATCGCCGTCGACCTGGCCGTCGAACAGCCGGTGCGCACCCTGCACCAGGTGTCCCACGACCCCTCCCTGCAACAGCTCGTCACGCTGCGCAGCGGCCGGACGCTCACCGCCGTACAGCTCCAGATGGAGTACTTCGAGCTGGCCAGGAAGTACGTCGAAGAACGTTTCGGCGTGGACGCCGACGAGCAGACCAAGGACATCCTGATCCGCTGGGAGGACACGCTCAACCGGCTGGAGAACGACCCGATGAGCCTGTCGGGCGAGCTGGACTGGATCGCCAAGAAGGAGCTGATGGAGGGCTACCGCCGACGCGACGGCCTGGACTGGGACGCCGCCCGGCTGCATCTCGTGGATCTCCAGTACGCGGACGTAAGGCCCGACAAGGGGCTCTACAACCGTCTGGCGGCCCGAGGGAAGATGAAGCGGCTCCTGGCCGAGCCGGACGTCCTGCGGGCCGGGACGAAGCCGCCTGAGGACACCCGGGCCTACTTCCGGGGCCGCTGCCTGGAGCAGTACGCGGACGACGTGGCCGCGGCCTCCTGGGACTCGGTGATCTTCGATCTGCCGGGCCGTGACTCGCTCCAGCGGGTCCCGACCCTGGAGCCCCTGCGCGGCACACGCAACCACGTCAAGGAACTGCTCGACCGCTGCCGGACCGCTGAGGACCTGGTCCGGGTGCTGTCGGGAGGCTAAAAGATCCCGGTTCGGGCATCATCTCCGGGAATCATCGGGATGGTCCCCGGACGTTGAGGAAAGTGCGGGGCCGATGTCAGACCCGGCTTGTAGGGTCTGATCTTGACAGGAACGAACTCACGTCAGGGCAAACCGAGCGGGGTGAGGGACATGGCGACCAAGGACACCGGCGGCGGACAGCAGAAGGCCACGCGTTCCACGGAGGAGGTCGAGGAGCAGGCGCAGGACGCGCAGGCTTCGGAGGACCTCAAGGAGCGACAGGAAAAGCTGTCGGACGACGTGGACTCCGTACTGGACGAAATCGATGATGTGCTAGAGGAGAACGCCGAGGACTTCGTGAGGTCATTTGTTCAGAAAGGTGGGGAATAGGGCGCTATGTCCGATTTGCAAAAAGGGAGGCGGTGCTCCCGATGCAGGCGGACATTGCCGTTCGAATCCTTTGCGAGCAATAGATCCATGCCCGACGGTCTTCAGGCGTACTGCCGGGAGTGCGCTGCGGCGTACTACCGGGAGCGCCAGGAGGCCAAAGGGCGCAGCGTGCGAGTCAGAGTTGCTGTGCCGGCCGGTCACAGGAGGTGCCCGCAATGCTGTGAGGTAAAGCCGCACAGCGAGTGGGAGCGGAACAAGACATCACGAGATGGCTGGGCAAGCTACTGCAAGGTGTGCCGAGCGGCGCGGAACCGCGAGAGCTACTTCCGCCGCAAGTACGGCATCACCGAGGCCGACCGCGATGAGATGATCTCGTCCCAGATGGGCATCTGCTGTATCTGTCTCGCGGCTCCCGCCGCCCATGTGGATCACTGCCACGAGACGGGTAAGGTCCGTGGCGTACTGTGCTTCAACTGCAATTCGGCCATCGGCAAGTTGGGAGACGATCCCGACACCGTCCGCCGGGCTGCCGCCTACTTGGAAGGAAACTCGTGGAAGCCAACACTCGTGGCACCGGGCGTCTACCAGCTGCCTTCCTGACGCCGGGCTCGTCGTCGTTCATGGACTTCCTGGGGGACCACTCCCCGGATCTCCTCCCGGGGAAGCGCGTCCTCCCGCCCATGCAGGGTGTGATCGAGGCGCCGCACGGCACCACCATCGTGGCGACGACGTTTCCCGGCGGGGTGGTGCTCGCCGGTGACCGGCGGGCCACGATGGGGAACATGATCGCGCAGCGGGACATCGAGAAGGTGTTCCCGGCCGATGAGTTCTCCGCCGTGGGCATCGCCGGCACGGCAGGGCTCGCGGTGGAGATGGTGAAGCTGTTCCAGCTGGAGCTGGAGCACTTCGAGAAGGTCGAAGGGGCGCAGCTGTCCCTGGAGGGCAAGGCGAACCGGCTCTCGACCATGATCCGGAGCAATCTGGGCATGGCGATGCAGGGGCTCGCGGTGGTTCCGCTCTTCGCGGGGTACGACGTCGACCGGGAGCGGGGCCGGATCTTCTCGTACGACGTCACGGGCGGCCGTTCCGAGGAGCTGGGTTTCGCGTCCACGGGCTCTGGTTCGATCTTCGCCCGTGGGGCGATGAAGAAGCTGTACCGGGACGATCTGACGGAGGAGCAGGCGCTCACGCTGGTGGTTCAGGCGCTGTACGACGCGGCGGACGACGATTCGGCGACGGGCGGGCCGGATGTGGCCCGGCGGATCTATCCGATCGTCACCGTGATCACCGAGGAGGGTGTCCGCAGGCTTGGCGGGGACGAGTCCTCCGCGATCGCCGCTTCGATCCTGGAGCGCCGTCTGGAGCAGCCCGACGGTCCGCGCGCCGCGCTGCTCTGATTTGTTGACCCGGCTTCGGCCGGGTGGTGCCTTTACACCACTGACAGAAAGGGACGGATAGCCGGTGACGACGCCGTTCTATGTCTCGCCCGCACAGGCCATGCAGGACCGGGCGGAATTTGCCCGGAAGGGCATCGGCCGTGGTCGCAGCCTGGTTGTGTTGCAGTATGCCGACGGCATTGTTTTCGTCGGTGAGAATCCGTCCCGCGCGCTGCACAAGTTCAGCGAGATCTATGACCGTATCGGTTTCGCCGCGGCGGGCAAGTACAACGAGTACGAGAATCTCCGTATCGGCGGGGTGCGGTATGCGGATCTGCGCGGTTACACCTATGACCGTGACGATGTGACCGCGCGCGGTCTGGCGAATGTGTACGCCCAGACGCTGGGCACCATTTTCTCCAGTCAGGCCGAGAAGCCGTATGAGGTGGAGCTGGTCGTCGCCGAGGTCGGTTCGACGTCGGAGGGCGATCAGATCTATCGGCTGCCGCATGACGGCTCGATCGTGGACGAGCACGGTTCGGTCGCGGTCGGTGGCAATGCCGAGCAGATCAGTACGTTTCTCGATCAGCGGCAGCGGGACGGGATGTCGCTCGCCGAGGCGCTGAAGCTGGCCGTACAGGCTCTGTCGAATCAGACCAACGGCAATGACCGGGAGATCCCCGCGGAGCGGCTTGAGGTGGCGGTCCTGGACCGTACCCGGCCGCAGAAGCGGAAGTTCAAGCGGATCGTGGGGCGGCAGCTGGCCCGGCTCCTGGAGGCGGACGGGGCGGCTTCGGCTCCGACGGACGCGCCGTCGGACATCGAGGGCACCGCGGACGCGGATGACGCCGGAAGCACCGCAGGCACCGGAAAAACGGCAGACGCCGCCGAGTCCGCCGACACCACGGAATCCACCGACGCCGCCGAGTCCACCGACTCCACCGACCGCGAGGAGTAGGCGCCGGCCGCGTAGCCGAGAGGCGCTGGACAGGCGCCGCCGAAGACCGTGCCCCGGGCCGCAGACGCGGTCCGGGGCACGGTTGTGCGCGCGGGCTCCGGCGGACCGGTCGCCCATCCGTGCTCAGGGGGCCTTGACGGGGGCTGTGGAGCCCCGGACGACGAGGGTGACGGGCAGTTCCCCCCGGGCGGGTGTACGGCCTTCCAGTACGGCGAGGAGGGCTGTCATGCCGCGTTCGCCGACCTGCTCGGCGGGGAGCCGGACGGTGGTCAGCTCGGGATCCAGCGCGGTGGCGAGCGCGAGATCGTCGAAGCCGGTGACGGAGATGTCGCCGGGCACCTGGAGCCCGAGTCGCCGGACGGCCTTGCACGCGGCGGCGGCCAGGATGTCACCGTCGCAGACGATCGCGGTGGGCCGCGGTCCGGGCCGGGTGAGTGCCCGCTCGGTCATGGCGCGCGCGGCGTCGATGTCGAAGGGGGCGCTGACCGTACGGAGGCGGGCACCCGGGACGGCGCCGAGTGCGGCGGTGAGTGTCCGGGCGCGTACGTCGAAGGTCCAGGAGGGGATGTCGGAGCCCAGGTGGAGGAAGCGGCGGTGGCCGAGGGCGAGCAGGTGGTCGGTCAGCAGGCGGATGCCGTCGGCGATGTCGAGATTGACATGGGCGGCCGCCGCGCGGTCGGTGGGATCGCTGTCGAGCATGACGAGGGGGAGGCCGGTGCCGCGGAGGGTGGTGAGGGCGTCGGTGGCCATGGAGGAGGCGATGATGCCGTCGAGGGCGGCGCGGGCGGAGGCGAAGGGGTCCCTGGCGGGGCCGATGCCCTCGGGTGAGGGATAGATGACGACGCCGAATCCATGGTCGGCGGCGATGGCGGACGCGCCGGTGTGGACGCGGGCGAAGAACTCGTTGGTGAGGGCCGGGACCACGAGGAGCGCGGTCCGGGTGTGCCCGAGGCGCAGGTTCCGTGCGGCGAGGTTGGGCCGGTAGCCGAGGGCGCGTGCGGTGTCGCGGACGGTGTCGGCGGTGCGCTGGGAGACTCTGCCGCGCCATTTGTCGCCCAGGACGAGCGAGACGGTCGCCTGGGACACGCCCGCGGCCCGGGCGACGTCCCGGCTGGTGGGGCGTGCGCCGCCGCCGGCCGGCTGTCGCCCCCGGTCCGGGCCGGCCGGGTCCTGGCCCGGTGCGGGGGCCCCGGCGCGGGGCGTCCGGTCGCGGGCGGCGGACCGGGTGGGGCCCCGCCCTTCGCTGCCGGGAGACGTCTGGATCACGGGCGCTGTCCTTCGCGGTTGTCGCGCCGCTGTCGTGCCGCCGGCGCGCTCCTGTCAGACCGTCGCCGCGGCGGCGCCGGTTCGTCGGTGCGCCGTCGTGCCTCTGGCCGGACCGTAGTCCGCGGTGGGCGCGCTGTGGACCGGCGGACTGTGGCCATGGTACGTATGGGCTCCTGACGTTATACGTAACACCTCGGTCGGGCCGGGGAAGGGGGACGGGTCATGGGGGCGGGAGCGACGAGCGACGCCGGACACTCGGGACATCCGGGGTACGCGGGGTACGCGGACATCCTCAAGGCGCCGCATGCCGCACGGCTGCTCGCCGGAACGCTGGTGGGGCGGCTGCCCAACGCCACCGCGCATGTCGCGATCATGCTGTTCACCAGGGCGGAGGGCGGGAGCTACACGCTGGGCGGCGGGCTGGCGGCGGTGTACGGCGTCGCGACCGCGGTCGGCCAGCCGCTCCTCGGGCGGGCCGTCGATCTGCGGGGCCAGCTCCGGATCCAGCTCCCCGCCGCCGTCGTCTCCGCCGCCGGCATGGTGGTCTTCGCCGTCGCCGGGATCGGCTCGCTGCCCCTCGCCTACGCGGCCGTCGCCGTCGCGGGGCTGTTCACCCCGCCTCTCGAAGGGGGCCTGCGGGCGCTGTGGCCCGGGGTACTGGGGCGGCAGGACCGGGTGCACCGGGCGTACGCCATGGATGCCGTCGCCCAGGAGATCATGTTCACGCTGGGGCCGCTGCTGGTCACCCTGCTGGTCTCGTTCCGGTCCGCGGCTGCCGCACTGCTGGTGATCAATGTGATCGGGGTGTTCGGGGCGCTCAGTGTGGTGGTCTCCGTGCCGTCCCGGGCGTGGCGGTCCGCGCCCCGTGAGGCGCACTGGCTGGGCGCGCTGCGGTCGCCCGGGCTGCTCGCCCTGCTGGCCGCGTTCCTCTTCGTGGGACTGGCGATGGGTTCCATCACGGTCGCCGGGGTCTCGTATGCCGATGATCACGGTGGGGAGGCGGTCTACGGGTGGCTGATGGCCGCGCTGGGCTTCGGGGCCCTGGTCGGGGGCCTGGGGTACGGCGCGCGCCAGTGGGCGGGTGCTCCCGAGCGGCGGTTGCGGGTGATCGTCGCACTGCTGGCGCTCGGCTATCTGCCGCTGGTCCTGACCCCCGGTGTGGTCGCGATGACGGCGCTGGCCGCGGTCGCGGGTGTGTTTCTCGCGCCCGCGATCGCGTGCGCGTTCATCGTGGTCGACCGGCACGCTCCGCGCGGCACGGTGACGGAGGCGTTCTCCTGGCTGGTGACGACCTTCGGGGTGGGGGCCGCCGTGGGGACCGCGGTCGCGGGTCCGGCGGTGGAGCTGGGATCCACGGCGTGGGGCTTCGCGGTCGCGGGGGCGGGGGGAACCGCCGCGCTGCTGGTCCTGATGGCCACTCAGCGGGTCCTCGCGGTTCCCGGGCGTACCAAGGGCATCGCGGGTT
>NZ_JBSGUP010000278.1:0-3270 GCF_053607985.1 Streptomyces sp. NPDC055078 | reverse complement strand
CGTGTGGCCCCCTCCGGGGGTCCTGGGGGTCCCGGGGCTTACAATGGGAATGGGGGTTGCGGGGGGGGGGGGGGCCGGGTGCTCATCGGAAAATGATCGGAACGGTGCGGCCGAACCCGGTTTCAGCTCGGGGCCTGAGGCGTAATGTTCAGACATGGACCGCCGCATTTTCGGGCTGGAGAACGAGTACGGCGTCACGTGCACGTTCAGGGGACAGCGCCGACTGTCACCTGACGAAGTGGCGCGCTACCTCTTCCGCCGAGTTGTCTCCTGGGGCCGCAGCAGCAATGTCTTCCTGCGGAACGGCGCCCGTCTCTACCTCGACGTGGGTTCGCATCCGGAATATGCGACACCCGAATGCGACAACGTGATCGAGCTGGTCACGCACGACAAGGCCGGTGAGCGCATTCTGGAAGGTCTGCTCGTCGACGCCGAACGCCGCCTGCACGAGGAGGGGATCGCGGGCGACGTCTATCTCTTCAAGAACAACACCGACTCGGCGGGGAACTCCTACGGCTGTCATGAGAACTACCTCGTGGCGCGTCACGGCGAGTTCTCCCGGCTGGCGGACATCCTGATCCCCTTCCTCGTCACGCGTCAGCTGCTCTGCGGTGCGGGGAAGGTGCTCCAGACCCCGCGTGGCGCGGTCTACTGCGTCAGTCAGCGCGCGGAGCACATCTGGGAGGGCGTCAGCTCGGCGACCACCCGTTCGCGTCCCATCATCAACACCCGCGACGAGCCGCACGCGGACGCCGAGCGCTATCGCCGGCTGCATGTGATCGTCGGCGACTCGAACATGTCCGAGACGACCATGCTGCTCAAGGTCGGGGCGACCGATCTGGTGCTGCGCATGATCGAGGCGGGCACGGTGATGCGCGATCTGACCCTGGAGAACCCGATCCGGGCGATCCGTGAGGTCAGCCACGACATCACCGGCCAGCGCAAGGTGCGGCTCGCCAGCGGGCGGGAGGCTTCCGCGCTGGAGGTGCAGCGGGAGTACTACGAGAAGGCGGTGGACTTCGTCGACCGGCGGGGCATCCGTACGGGTGTTGTCGAGCAGGTTCTCGAACTGTGGGGCCGCACCCTCGACGCGATCGACGCGGAGGATCTCGACCGGATCGGTACCGAGATCGACTGGGTGATGAAGTACAAGCTCATCGAGCGGTATCGGGCCAAGCACAACATGACCATGTCGCATCCGAGGGTCGCGCAGATAGACCTCGCCTACCACGACATCCACCGCCGGCGCGGGCTGTACTACCTGCTGGAGCGCAAGGGGCAGGCCGCCCGGATCTGCAACGATCTGAAGATCTTCGAGGGCAAGTCGGTGCCGCCCCAGACCACCCGGGCGAGGCTGCGGGGTGACTTCATCCGCCGGGCGCAGGAGCAGCGGCGGGACTTCACGGTCGACTGGGTGCATCTCAAGCTCAATGACCAGGCGCAGCGGACCGTGCTGTGCAAGGACCCGTTCCGGTCGGTGGACGACCGGGTGGAGAAGCTCATCGCGGGCATGTAGCCGACAGGCGGGTCCCGGGGTCCGGGGCCCGCCCTGCAGGGCGCCGGAGCCCAGGCCGCCGGAGCACGCGGCCGGACATTCACACAAGTCTGCGGAACGCCACTCGGGCCCCGTACGTTTCTCGTGCGGGGCCCTCGGCACGCCCTAGAGTGTCGTGGTCCCTACTGTGCCGTCTGAGATCTGAGGAACACGTGCGCCGACTTGCCGGCCTTCTCGTCGTCCCCGCGCTGCTGTTGTCGACAGCGGCGTGCGGCAGTGACGACAAGGGCTCCGACTCCAACTCGTCCAAGGGCGAGCTGCCCGCCCTCACCGCCGGCGCCAAGTTCGGTGAGAAGCCGACTGTGGCGAAGGGGGAGGGTGACCCGCCGAAGGATCTGAAGATCAAGGTTCTCAGTGCGGGCACGGGCGCGGTGCTCAAGAAGGGTGATCAGGCCCAGGTCAACTATCTGGGTCAGGAGTGGGACGAGAACAAGCCCTTCGACAACAGTTTCGACCGCGGTCAGCCCTTCGACGTGGCCGTCGGCGGCCCGGGGGTCATCGATGGCTGGCAGAAGGCCCTGACCGGGCAGAAGGTCGGCAGCCGGGTGGAGGTGTCGATCCCCCCGGCCCTGGGCTACGGCCCGCAGGGGAAGGGTGACATCAAGGGCGACGCCACGCTGGTGTTCGTCATGGACATCGTCAAGAGCAAGAGCTTCCCGGTGTCCGCCAAGGGCACCGAGGTCGCCCAGGACAACATCGATCTGCCGAAGGTCGGGACGAACGCGGACGGCAAGGCTCCGTCGGTGACGTTCCCGAAGTCGGCCGCCGCGCCGAAGAAGCTGGTGTCCGACTACGTCTTGGAGGGCACGGGACCGGTGCTCACGGACAAGGACACGGTGGTCGTGAAGTACCAGGCGTATGTGTGGAAGGGCGCCCAGCAGTTCGACAGCACCTACAAGTCGGATTCGACGGTGAGCTGGCCGCTGGGGCAGATCACCGTCAAGGGGCTCAAGGACGGGGTCATCGGCAAGAAGGCCGGCAGCCGGGTGCTGCTGGTCGTGCCGCCGGACCAGGGCTTCGCGGGGCAGGAGCAGAAGGGCATCCCGAAGAACTCCACGCTGGTGTTCGTGGTGGATCTGCTGGCCAAGGCATGAGCCCGGGCCGGGCCGGATGAGCACCGGCCGGCCCGGCGCCGACCCGCTCCGGGGCCCGGCGGCTGGGAGGCCCTGGGCCGGCCTGGGGTACCTCCCACGCCCCCGGGCGTAGGGGGACATCGGACAGGCCCTGGTCCGGCGGAGGTGCGAGACTGTCCGGGTTGCCCCGTTCATCAGTTAGAGGAGCAGTTCAAGTGAGCATCGAGAAGCCCGAGATCGATTTCCCGGGTGGCGAGCCGCCGGCCGACCTGGAGATCAAGGACATCTGGGAGGGCGACGGCCCGGTGGCGAAGGCGGGCGACATTGTCTCCGTCCACTATGTGGGTGTCGCCTTCTCCACCGGTGAGGAGTTCGACGCGTCCTGGAACCGCGGCACGCCGCTGAAGTTCGAGCTGGGCGCCGGCCAGGTCATCGCCGGCTGGGACCAGGGTGTGCAGGGGATGAAGGTCGGCGGTCGCCGTCAGCTGGTGATCCCGGCGGATCTCGCCTACGGCGACCGTGGGGCGGGCGGCCGGATCAAGCCGGGCGAGACGCTGATCTTTGTCTGCGACCTCGTCTCCGTCTGATCGCCGTCTCCGTCTGATCGTCGCCGAGCGGTTCCGGCGGGGGTCCGTCTGATGC
>NZ_JBSGUP010000277.1:0-10256 GCF_053607985.1 Streptomyces sp. NPDC055078 | reverse complement strand
CGCCCGCACACCGCGGGCGTTCCCGGGCGCTTGGGGGCACCCCCCATCGCTCACCCCTCGATGATCGCCCGTCGCCCCTGGGGCATAACACCCGAGGCGTACGGATAATCTGATCTACGTCAATCGTGCGGTAGCGAACCAAGGAGGGGCGGAAGCAGTGGCGGACATCGAAGAGGCGCGCAGAGCGTTCCAGCGGTACGACCTGAACGGCGACGGCCTGATCACGGCGGCCGAGTACAAGAGCGCGATGGCGCAGATGGGCGACTTCCATGTCACGGAGTCGGTCGCCGAAGCAGTGATCAAGACCAAGGACGCCAACGGCGACGGGCTGCTGTCCTTCGAGGAGTTCTGGGACTCGCTCAACAAGGCCCGCAAGAGCGGCGACAAGGGCGAGGGCAGGGCCTGACCGACCGGAGCGGCTTCCCGGCGAGGCGGCCGGGGGAGATCCCCGGTCGTCCGGGGGAGCCCCCGCGGCCCGCGTTCTCATGTGTCCCGACCCAAGCGCCCATCCGCACCCGGACCCCGGTCCCGGCTCCGGTCCCGTTCCTGGTCCCGGCTCCGGTCCCGGCCCCGTCCCTGGTCCCGTGCCCGGTTCCGACCCCAGCCCCGTTCCAGGTCCCGGCCCCGTTCCTGGTCCCGGCCCCGTTCCTGGTCCCGGTCATGAAGTGACCGATTCCGTTTCGCCGGCCGGTAGTCGTCGTGCCTGGTCCCCGTCCCGGTCCCGGTCCCGGCCGGGCACGCCCGCCCTCATCGGTGTGTTCGCCGCCGTACTCGGCGCTGTCCTCGGCGTCGCCCTGCTCGGCGCGGAGTTCGCGGCGCGCGGCACCGGCGAACTGCGGGTCCCCTCGGCCGGTACGAGCACGCTGCTGCGGGCGGCCGTGTTCACCGCGCTCGCCGTCCAGCTCGGCGAACTCGCCGGAGTGCGTATCGCCCGCGGCGGACCGCTGCCCCGCTCCTGGTCCACCGCCGCCGCGCTCGCGGGGGCGGCCGGGGCGGCGGGCCAGATCGTGCTGCTGGCCGCCGTCAGCGATATCGACCTGGCCACGGCGTACGGGACGCGCGAGGGGCGGTATCTGCTGCTGATCGCCAACGGCTTCCTGGCCGCGGCGGGCTGTGCCGCGCTGCGCCGGCCGGTCTGGGCCATCGTCCCGCTCACGCTGGTCGTCGGCGCGGAGGCGCTGCGCGCGCACCCGGAGCCGTACACCCCCGAGATCGGCACCGCGCTCACCGTCGTCCATCTGATCGCCGCGTCCCTGTGGGCGGGCGGGCTGCTCCACGCGCTGCGGGCGATGTGGCGGCGGCGAGCGGACCGGTCCGGCGCCCTGGCCGTACTCGGCCGCTATGCCCGCCTCGCCGCCTGGCTGCTGCTGGTGCTCGCCGTCACCGGCACCCTCTCGGCGCTGCGCAGACTGCCCCTGGACGTGGTGCTCACATCGGCGTACGGCAGGGTCCTCATCGCCAAGCTGGTGCTGGTGGGCGTGGCCTGCGCACTGGCCCTGACGGCGCGGGGCGGCGGATGCTGCGCGGCCGGGCCGACGCCGTGTCCCCGGCGCGGGTGGAACTGGCCGTCCTGGCAGTAGTCGTCGTGGTCTCGGCGCTCCTCACGGTGGTGCCCGACCCGCACTGGATCAGTATGCGGCTGGGCATCCGCTGAGCCACCGCCGTGCCCGCCCGCCGCGTCTGACCGGCCCCGACTCGCCGTAGCGGACCCGGGAAACCGTGCCGCCGCGGGGCACACCGGCTGAGACGTTTTTCACGGACCCTTCCGATGTCATGGCCATGGGTGGTACACGTCTCACTCTGTCGACCACGGCCAGGCTCCACGGCGTAAGGCCAGCAGAACCGACCTTGCGAGGATCCGATGGCAAACCAGACACACAGTGACGTCCGCCCGGCGGGCCCCACCATCACCTCACTCCGGGTCCCGAAGTGGGCCGCTGCGCGGCCCCAGCCGGGCGGCCGGAGTGCGCCGGGCGCGCGCTCCGGGCGGAGCGAGGGTGCCGGACGGGCGCTGGGCACCGTGCTGTCGGTCTACGGGGTGAGCGTCGCCCTCCATCTGCTGGCCCTCGCGCTGATGACCGGACCGGGCGGGCCCGGCGTCAAGGACAGGCTCCAGGCGTGGGACGGACATCTCTACATATCGATAGCGGCCGACGGTTATCCCCCCGGGCTCTCCTACGACGAGACGGGCGAACTGACCGGAAACAATCTGGCGTTCTTCCCGCTCTATCCCCTTCTGGCCCGCTTTCTTCATCAGTCGACCGGCCTGGAAGCGGGGACGGCCGCCATCGCCGTCGCCCATCTCTCGCTGCTGGGCGCGCTCTTCGCCGTACACCGGCTGCTGACCCGGCTGCACGACACCCGCACCGCGACCATCGCGATCGTCCTGCTCGCGGGTGCCCAGCCGATGGCGCTGACCTTTCTCATGGCCTACAGCGAGGCGCTGTTCCTCGCCCTGTGCGCGGGTGCCCTGCTCGCCGCCCACCGCAGGTCCTGGCTCATCGCGGGCGCCCTGGCCCTGCTGGCCGGACTCACCCGGCCCGCCGCCGTCGCCGTGACCCTCGCCCTGGCGACCGCCGCCGTGCTGGAGATACGGCGCACCGGCCGCCCGGCCTGGCGCCCGCTCGCCGCCGTCGCGCTGGCCTGCTCGGGCACACCCGCCTATCTCCTCTGGGTGGGCGATCGCTCCGGGCAGCTCAACGCCTGGTTCGTCATCCAGGAGGCGGGCTGGGGCACCCGCTGGGACAACGGCGCGGGATTCTTCGACTTTCTCTACGGGACCCTGCTGCGCGGCGGCGAGTGGGTGGCCATCAGCACCGCCGTCCTGCTGCTCCTGACCGTGTGCGCCACCGTCGTCGCCTGGCGCCGCGACGCCTGGCCGCCGCTGCTGGTGTACGGCACCACGGTGCTCGTGCTGACCCTGGGGCAGAGCAACTTCTACCACTCCAAGCTGCGGCTGCTCATACCCGCGCTGGTGTTCCTGGTGCCCCTCGCGCGCGGCCTGAGCCGGGCCCGGAACCGTACGGTGGTCGTCGCGCTGACCGCCGCCACGCTCTTCGGCTGCTGGTACGGCGCCCATATGCTCACGATCTGGCGCTACGCGATCTGACCGTCCGGCCCGCCGATCGCGGGCCCGCCGCCCCCGGGCTCCCGACCCTCCGGTCGGGGGCCTGTTCCGTTTGCCCGGTATCCCTGGCGCCTCTGGCGCACCCCCGGCACCCCCGGCACCCCGTGCGGCCCGGCACCCCATGCGGCCCTGCGGCCCGCCACCCGCACCAGAACCCTGTGCAATGAATTCTGGCCAAAGCCCTTGACGAACTTTCGGTCATTAATCCACACTTTCGGTCAGGCCCGGTCATTCATGGGCGGTCACAGTCAGGAGTGGCGATGCTTCCCACCGAGCGCCATCGGCGCATCTCCGCCGTAGTGGAGCGGGTCGGCACGATCAGCACCGAGGACCTCGCCGACCAGCTCAATGTGTCGGCCGAGACCGTCCGCCGCGACCTCGGTCAGATGGAGAAGCGGGGCGTGCTGCGCCGGGTGCGCGGCGGTGCCGCGTCGCTCGCGGTGGTGCAGGGGGTCGCGGGGGAGGAGGCGTCCTACGCGGACCGCTCCCGGTCGGGCACCGAAGCCAAGGCCGCCATCGGCCGCGCCGCCGCGAGCCTGGTGCGCCCCGGGATGACGGTCGTGATCGATGTGGGCACCACGGCGGTGCAGATCGCCCGCGCCCTGCCGCTGGACTTCCGGGGCACCGTGGCCACCCCGTCCTTGCTGGTGGCCGGGGTGGTCGCCGCCCTGCCGCACGCCGAGGTGCTGCTGCCCGGCGGACGGCTCCGGGGCGGCGACCTCGTCTGTTCCGGGCCGCAGACGGTCCGGTTCTTCGCCGATGTCTACCCGGATCTCGCCTTCATCGGCTCCGGCGGCATCGACGCCTCCGCCGGGGTGACCGATTTCCACTTCGAGGAGATCGCCACCAAGAAGCAGATCCTGGCCAACAGCGCCCGCTCCTATGTGGTGGCGGACGGCACCAAGTGGGGACGCGTCGCCGGGCACCGGGTGTGCCCGATGGATGTCTGTACGGGGGTGATCACCGACACGTCCGCGGACTCCGCCCTCACCGCGGCCGTGCGGGAAACCGGGTGCGAGGTGCTGGCGGCCTGAGCGCCGCCGCCCCCGACCCGCGACTCGGCCCCCGAAGTCCCCGCTCCCCCCAGCGCCCTGCTCCAGTGCCCGCTCTGTGTATCGACGTACCGACGTACCGACGTACCGAGGTATCGAGGTATCGAGGTACCGAGCGGGTTGTGAAAGGAATCACCACCATGAGCGCAGCCCCCACTGAACCGGTGAACACCGGTGGCGCCAGACCGCAGGCCGCCGGAGACCGGCCGGAACTGAAGCGCGAACTGACGCGTTACGCCTCCTTCGCGATGGCCTTCGGATTCGTCTCCATCGCCACCGGCATCTTCACCACCTACGGGTCCGTCCTGAACAGCTCCGGCCCGCGCGGCATCTTCGCCTGGCCCATCGCCGTCATAGGCCAGCTCTCCATCGCGCTCGTCTTCGGCGCGCTCGCCGCCCGCATCCCCATCAGCGGATACGCCTACCAGTGGGTCTCCCGGCTGGTGAACCCGGTGTGGGGCTGGATCATGGGCTGGATCTCCTTCTCCTTCCTCGGCGTCGTGGTGGTCGCCGTCGACTACACCATCGCCTCGACGATCCTGCCGGAGCTGCTCCAGTACCAGGGCACCCAGCAGAACGCCTGGGCGATCACCGCCGTGGTGATCCTGCTCCAGGTCGTTCTCGTGGCGATCTCCACCCAGCTGACCCACCGGGTCAACAAGACCGCCGTGACCGTTCAGCTCGTGGGCATGATCGCGCTGACCGTGCTGCTCTTCGCGGTCGGCGCCTTCACCGGCAAGCTGGACTTCGCCACGCTGTTCGAGACCGCCCCGGTCGCCGAGAGCGGCTACTACAGCCTGGGCAGCGCCGGTCACGCCGGACCCTTCGCCCTCGCGTTCCTGCTCGGCGCCTTCACCATCGTCGGCTTCGAATCCGCCGCCAACCTCGCGGAGGAGACCCGCGATCCCGCCCGGGTCATCCCCAAGGCCATGGTGCAGGCCGTCCTCTCGCTCGGTGTCCTCGGCTTCCTCTTCCTGATCGCCGTCACCGCGCTCATCGAGAACCCCGCCACCCTCGCCCAGTCCGACACCCCCGTCGCCACCGTGATCACCGCGGTCCTCGGCTCCGGCATCGGCAAGGCCCTGCTGGTCCTGGTCGTGGTCTCGATCTTCTCCTGCGGTCTCGTCATCACCATGAGCGGTACGCGGCTGGTCTGGGCCATGTCCCGCGACGAGCGCTTCCCCGGCTGGCGGACCCTGCGCAAAATCCACCCCTCGCGCGGCACCCCCCTCAACGCGACCCTCTTCATCTTCCTGGTCGCCGAGGTCATCCTGGCCGCGTTCGCCATGTCGACCGACGCGCTGTTCTCCCTCTTCTCCGCCGCGACCCTGCTGCCAGCCCTCATCTACGCCGGCACCGTGCTGATGTACATCGTCAAGCGCAAGACCCTGCCGCCGACCCAGGGGTTCTCCCTGGGCCGCTGGGAGATCCCGGTCATCGTCGTGGCGTCGGTGTGGCTCGCGTACGAACTGCTGATCTTCCGCGACGAGTCGTTCCGCGACCCGTGGCTCTACGTCCTGGTGCTGTTCGCCATCGGCGCCGTGTACTTCGCCTTCCTGCTCGCACGGCGCGGTGTCGCCGGGCTGACCATGCCGGACATGGCCGATGTGGACCGTGTACTGGACACCGACACGCCTGCCCCCGAGGCGGCCGTCAAGACCCCCGCCGGGGAAGGAGTGAACGACCGATGACCGTGGTCCTCGCCATCGACCAGGGAACGTCCGGCACCAAGGCGATCGTCGTCGACGCCGCCGGTGCCACCCTCACCATCGCCGAGGCCGAACTGCGCCCCCGCTACGGCGACGGCGGAGTCGTGGAGCAGGACCCCGGGGCCGTTCTGGAGTCCGTACTCGACACCGGACGCCGCGCCGTGGCGGAAGCCGGAGTGCCCATCGACATCGTCGCCCTGGCCAACCAGGGCGAGACGGTGCTCGCCTGGGACCCCGCGACCGGCCGGCCGCTGTCCGAGGCGATCGTCTGGCAGGACCGGCGTGCCGAATCCGTCTGCGCCTCTCTGAGCGAGCACGCCGAGCGGATCGCCGCCCGCACCGGTCTCGTACTCGACTCGTACTTCTCCGCGCCCAAGATGGCCTGGCTGCGCCGCCATGTGACCACCGAAGGCGTCGTCACCACCCTGGACACCTGGCTGCTGCACCATCTCACCGGCGAGTTCGTCACCGACGCCGCCACGGCCAGCCGCTCCCTGCTCACCGATCTCGACACCGCCGCATGGGACCCCGAGCTGATCGAGCTGTTCGGCCTCGGGCGGGAGCGGCTGCCCCGGATCGCCGCCTGCGACGAGATCATCGGCACCACCCGGGCCTTCGGCGGTGAGATCCCGGTCGGCGGACTGATCGTCGACCAGCAGGCCGCCCTGCTCGCCGAGGGCTGTATCGACGCCGGAGCGGCCAAGTGCACCTACGGCACGGGCGCCTTCCTGCTCGCCAACACGGGCGGTACGGCGGTGCGCTCCACCGCCGGACTGACCTCGTCCGTCGCCTGGCGGACGGACGGCGGTACGGCGTACTGCGTCGACGGACAGGTGTACACGGCCGCATCCGCGATCCGCTGGATCCGCGACCTCGGGTTCATCCGCTCCGCCCGCGACCTGGACTCCGTCGCCGCGAGCCGGTCCGACGGCACCCTGTGCGTCCCCGCCCTGGCGGGCCTGGCGGCCCCCTGGTGGCGGCCCGACGCCACCGCCACCTTCACCGGAATGACCCTCTCCACCCGCCCCGAGCACATGGTGCTCGCCGTCCTGGAGGGCATCGCCGCCCAGGTCGCCACCCTGTGCGAGCTGGTGGCGGCCGACCTCGGGACCCCGCTGACCAGACTGCGGGCCGACGGCGGCCTGACCCGCAGCAAGACCCTGATGCAGGCCCAGGCCGATGTGGCGCAACTGCCCGTGGACATCTATCCGTCCGGGCACGCCACCCCGCTCGGGGCCGCCGCCCTGGCCCGCCTCGCCCTGAATCCGCGGCTGACACTCACCGAGGCCGTCGGCTCCTGGCAGCCGGCGGCGGTGTACGAGCCGCGGTGGTCGGCGGACCGGGCGGCGCAGTTCCGCGGTACCTGGACGGCGGTCGCCGAGGCCACCGTCCGCAAGGGAGATCTGACATGAGCAACACCCCAGGGAACACCTCAGGGAACACCCCAGGGCACGATTCCGCACCGGTACCCGGTACCGCGCCCGTCCACGACATCGTCGTGATCGGCGGCGGCATCGTCGGCGCGGCCATCGCCCGGGAGCTGGCCGGGCACCAGGTGTCCGTAGCACTGGTGGAGGCCCGCGCGGACATCGGCGACGGCACCAGCAAGGCCAACACCGCGATCCTGCACACCGGCTTCGACGCGAAGCCGGGCACGCTCGAATCCCGCATGGTGGCCCGCGGCTACGAACTGCTGTCCCGCTACGCCGACGACACCGGCATCCCCGTCGAGCACACCGGCGCCATCCTCGTCGCCTGGAACACCGAGGAACTCCAGGCCCTGCCCGGCCTGAAGGAGAAGGCCGAGGCCAACGGTTACCGGCAGTGCCGGCTCATCGACGCCGATGAGGTGTACGGACTCGTCCCCGCCCTCGGTGAGGGCGTCCTCGGCGGGCTCACCGTCCCCGACGAGTCGATCATCTGCACCTGGACGACCAATCTGGCTCTGGCCAGGGACGCCCAGCGGCGCGGCGTCACCTTCCTGCTCGACCACGCCGTCACCGATGTCACCTTCGCCGACGACACCACCACCCTGCACACCGAGGGGGGCCCGGTCAGCGGGCGCTGGATCGTCAACGCCGCCGGACTCGGCGCGGACCGCGTCGACGCCCTGTTCGGCCACGAGCGGTTCACCGTCACCCCCCGGCGCGGCGAACTGTTCGTCTTCGACAAGCTGAGCCGCCCCCTGGTCGACAAGATCGTCCTCCCGGTGCCCACCTCCCGGGGCAAGGGCGTCCTCGTCTCCCCGACCGTCTACGGCAATGTGATGCTCGGCCCCACATCGGAGGACCTCACCGACCGCACCGCCACCGGCACATCCGAGGACGGCTTCGCCTTCCTCCTCGACAAGGGCCGCCGGCTCATGCCCCGGCTCCTGGACGAGGAGGTCACCGCGACCTACGCCGGACTGCGCGCCGCGATCGACCACCCCGACTACCTCATCGAGGCCGACGCCGGGCAGCGGTATCTGCTCGTCGGCGGTATCCGCTCCACCGGACTCACGGCGGGCATGGCCATCGCCGAGTACGTACGCGATCTGCTCGCCGACTCCGGTGTCGCCCTCAAGGAGCGCGACGAGGTGCCCGAACCGCCCCGGATGCCCAATATCGGCGAGGCCGGGGTACGCCCCTACCAGGACGCGGCCCGGATCGCCGCCGACCCCGCCTACGGCGAGATCGTCTGCTTCTGCGAGCGGGTCACCGCGGGGGAGATCCGCGACGCCTGCACCGCGCCACTGCCCGCCCGTACGGTCGACGGCCTGCGCCGCCGCACCCGCGCCATGAACGGCCGCTGCCAGGGCTTCTTCTGCGGTTCCGCCGTCCGGCAGCTCCTGAACGACCACCGCGATAAGACCCCAGTTACCGCCTGCGCGGGCTCCTGCCACGAGGTGACCTCCTGATGCCCCAGCCGACCCCCTCCACCGGGCCCACCGGGCCTACCGGGCCTACCGGGCTCACCGGGCCTACCGGGCTCACCGGTCAGCAGGCGCCGACCGCGCCCCCCGTAACGCTCACCCCCGATGTCCTCATCATCGGCGGCGGCCCCGCCGGTCTCACCGCCGCCGCGCGCCTCGCTCCCCGTATCGGCGGCGAAGTCCTCGTCCTGGAGCGCGAGGCGGAGGCCGGCGGCATCCCCCGCCACAGCGACCACACCGGCTACGGCCTGCGCGATCTGCGCCGGGTGATGACCGGCCCCGCGTACGCGAAACGCCTCACCGACACCGCCACCCGGGCCGGAGCCGTCATCCGCACCCGGGCCATGGTCACCCACTGGGCCGGTGACCGCGCCGTCGATGTCACCAGCCCTGAGGGCCGCTTCCGGGTCGAGGCCAGGGCCGTCGTCCTGGCCACGGGCGCCCGCGAACGCCCCCGTACCGCCCGGCGCGTCCCCGGCGACCGACCGGCCGGCGTCTACACCACCGGCCAGCTCCAGAACGCCGTCCACCTCCACCACCAGCACGTCGGCACCCGCGCCGTCATCGTCGGCGGTGAACTCGTCAGCTGGTCCGCCGCCCTCACCCTCCGTGAGGCGGGCTGTTCCGTCGCCCTGATGGCCAGCCGGTACGAACGCACCGAATCCTACGGCGCCTTCAACCTCGGCGGCCGGGCCGTGCTGCGCGTCCCCGTCGCCAACCGGACCCGGGTGGTCCGCGTCATCGGCAGGCCCCGCGTCGAAGCCGTCGAGATCGAGAACCTCGACACCGGCGTGCGCTCCACCGTCGAGTGCGACACCGTCGTCTTCACCGGCGACTGGATCCCCGACCACGAACTGGTCCGCACGGGCGGCCTCGACCTCGCCCCCGACACCCTCGGCCCCCTCGTCGACACCGCCCTGCGCACCAGCCGCCCCGGTGTCTTCGCCGCGGGCAACCTCCTCCACCCCGTCGACACCGCCGACATCGCCGCCATCGACGGTATCCACGTCGCCGACCAGGTCACCTCCTGGCTCACCGCCACAAGCACACCCGAAGGCACCCCCGGCAGCGCCCCCGACCCGTCCCCCGGCGTCCGCCTCCTCGCCGAGGCCCCCCTGCGCTGGATCTCCCCGGGCCTGCTCCGCCCCGGCGACCCCGCCCCGCCCCGCCGCCGCCTCCTCCTCTGGACCGACGAGTTCATCCGCGTCCCCCGCGTCAGCGTCAGCCAGGCCGGCCGCGTCGTCTCCGAACGCACCCTGGCCTGGCCCGCCGCGCCCGGCCGGGTCTTCCGCGTGCCGTGGTCGGTGGTGCGCGGCATCAGCCCCAAGGGCGGCCCGGTCACGATCGCGGTCCGCTGACGAGCCCACCCGGCGGGGCTCGACGGGGGCGAAATCCAGGGGCACATTCAGCCTCGCCGGCGATTGAGGCGCGGGGTTCGGGGCGGAGCCCCGACA
>NZ_JBSGUP010000276.1:0-10284 GCF_053607985.1 Streptomyces sp. NPDC055078 | reverse complement strand
CGGCGCGGCCCCCACCCTGATCGCCGTCGCCGACGACGCCCCGCCCCCCGCACACACCGCCGAGGTGCTGCGGCTGCCCCGGGCCGGCCACCGGCCGGGTCTTTCCGTACCGGCGCTGCTGGCCGCCCTGTACGGGCGTGGGGTGCGCGCCGTCCTCCTCGAAGGCGGCCCCACCCTCGCCGGGTCCTTCGCCGAGGCGGGCGCGGTCGACAAGGTCATCGGCTATCTCGCCCCCGTACTCCTCGGCGCGGGTCCGGCCGCTCTCGCCGACGCCGGAATCTCCACGATCGGCGAGGCGTTGCGGCTCGACATGACCGAGACAGTCCGCGTCGGACCCGATCTGCGCATCACCGCCGTCCCCGCCAACGCCCCCAAGGAGCGCTGAAGTGTTCACCGGAATCGTCGAAGAACTGGGTGAGGTCACCTCCGTCGAGAACCTCGGCGACTCCTCCCGCTTCCGACTGCGCGGGCCCCTCGTCACCGAAGGCGCGAAGCACGGTGACTCCATCGCCGTCAACGGCGTCTGCCTCACCGTCGTCACGACCGGCGAGGGCGAGTTCACGGCCGATGTGATGGCCGAGACACTCCAGCGCTCCGCCCTCGGCGCCCTGGCGAGCGGATCGCGGGTCAACCTGGAGCGGCCGACGGCCGTCGGCGCCCGCCTCGGCGGTCATATCGTCCAGGGCCATGTCGACGGCACCGGCACCATCCTGGCCCGCACCCCCTCGGAGCACTGGGAGATCGTGCGGATCGGCCTGCCCGCCGGGCTCGGCCGCTATGTCGTAGAGAAGGGCTCGATCACCGTCGACGGCATCAGCCTCACGGTCGTCGAAGCGGGCCCCGACTTCTTCACCGTCAGCCTCATCCCCACCACCCTCGCCCTGACCACACTCGGCATCAAGCAGCCGGGCGACCCGGTCAATCTGGAGGTCGACGTCATCGCCAAGTACGTCGAGCGGCTGCTCGGCGACCGCGCCGGGAACCGCCCCGCGGACAGCGCCGGAGAGACCGCCGGGAACCGCCCCGCGGACCGCGCCGGAGAGACCGCCCGGGACAGCTCCGGGGGCCACGCCCGGGACACCGCCCGATGAGCACCCTGTCCTGGCTGCACTCCGACGCCTTCACCGCCTTCGGACAGCCCATCAAATGGTCCGATCTGACCGGAAACATCATCGGACTGCTCGCCCTCGCGCTCGGCTGGCGGCGCTCGATCTGGACCTGGCCCGCCCAACTCGTCTCCGGCGCCGTCCTCGTCGCCGCCTACGCCTCCGCCGACCTCGCCGGGGGAGTGGGCAAACAGCTCCTCGTCATCGGCGTCGCCGTATGGGGCTGGCGGCAGTGGCGCCGGGGCAGCGGGCAGGCCAGGGACGGCTCGGTCGCCGTCCGCTTCGCCACCTGGAAGGAACGCGCGCTCCTCGCCGGGGGAGCGATCGCCGGCACCCTCGCCGTCGGCGGCGTCTTCACGCTCTACCCGTCGCTGTCGTGGAGCCCGTGGGCCGACGCGTACATTTTCGTCGGCACGCTCGTCGCGATGGTCGCCCAGGCCCGCGGTCTGGTCGAGTTCTGGTTCGCCTGGCTGCTCGTCGACCTCGTCGGCGTACCGCTCGCGTTCAGCAGCGGCCTCGCCTTCTCCGGCCTTGTCTACGTGGCCTACTTCGCGCTCGTCCTGTGGGGCCTGCGCGACTGGTGGCTGCGCACCCGTACCCCGGTTCTGGAAGGAGCCCCGGCATGACAGTCCATCCGTCGCCCGCCGCCACGCTGAACGAGGCACCGATCGCCACCCCTCCGCACCAGGAGGGACCGATCACCACCCCGCCACACCAGGAGGGAGCGCATGCCACCCCTCCGCCGACGACCCGGACCCCCACCTGGTACTCCGTCGACAACAGGGAGGACTTCGCCCTCGACCCCGTCGAGCAGGCCGTCCGGGACATCGCCGCGGGCCGTCCCGTCGTGGTCGTCGACGACGAGAACCGCGAGAACGAGGGCGATCTCGTCATCGCCGCCGAAAAGGCCACCCCCGAGATCGTCGCTTTCATGATGAGCGAGTGCCGGGGGCTGATCTGCGCGCCCATGGAGAGTGACGAACTGGAGCGCCTCGATCTGCCGCAGATGGTCGAGACCAACACCGAGTCCATGCAGACGGCGTTCACCGTCTCCGTCGACGCCGGACCGGCCCACGGCGTCACCACCGGTATCTCCGCCGCCGACCGCGCCGCCACCCTCCAGCTCCTCGCCTCCGGCACCGCGGACGCCTCCGACTTCGTACGGCCCGGCCATGTCTTCCCGCTGCGCGCCAAGCCCGGAGGGGTGCTCGTCCGCAACGGGCACACCGAGGCGGCCGTCGACCTCGCCCGGCTGGCCGGACTGCGCCCCGCCGGGGCGATCGTGGAGATCGCGGGCGAGGACGGGGTGATGCTCCGGCTGCCCGAACTCGTCCCGTTCGCCCGCAAGCACGGGCTGACGATCATCTCCATCGAGGATCTGATCGCCTACCGGCGCTCCAGCGAGCCGACCGTCAAGCGCGAGGCCGAGGTCAATCTGCCGACCTCCTTCGGCCGGTTCACCGCGTACGGGTTCCGCTCCACCATCGACGGCATCGAACACGTCGCCCTCGTCCACGGCGACATCGGCGACGGCGAGGACGTCCTCGTCCGTGTCCACTCCGAGTGCCTGACCGGGGACATCTTCCACTCACTGCGCTGCGACTGCGGCCCCCAGCTCCGTGCCTCCATGGAGCACATCACCCGCACCGGCCGCGGTGTCGTGGTCTATCTGCGCGGTCACGAGGGGCGCGGCATCGGCCTGCTGTCCAAGCTCCGCGCGTACGAACTCCAGGAGCGCGGCCGGGACACCCTCGACGCCAACCTCGAACTCGGGCTGCCCGCCGACGCCCGTGACTACGCGGCGGGCGCGCAGATCCTCGCCGATCTCGGCGTACGCAGCCTGCGGCTGATGACCAACAACCCCGACAAGACCGCCGCGCTCGTCCGGCACGGCCTCACCGTCCACGGCCGCGAGCCGATGCCCGTCCAGGCGGGCGAGCACAACCTCCGGTACCTGACCACCAAGCGGGACCGGATGGGGCACGATCTGCCCTGGCTCGACGCCGTCGGGGCGTCCGCCTGCGGCAATCAGTGACCACCACGGGAGAACTGATCCATCAGACCCCGACAGCCCCGACAGCCCCGACAGCCCCGTCAGACCCCGTTAGCCTCCGTTAGCCCCAGACAGACCCCTTCAGACCCCTGAGAGACCGAGGAGAAGCGTGAGCGGCAAGGGTGCACCCGAACTCTCCGTACGCAATTGTCAGGACCTCCGCGTCGCCGTCGTCGCGGCCCTGTGGCACGAGAAGGTGATGGACGGACTCGTCGACGGAGCCCTGCGGGCTCTGCGCGAGCTGGGCATCGACGAACCGACACTGCTGCGCGTGCCCGGCAGCTTCGAGCTGCCGGTGGTCGCCAAGGTGCTCGCGGGCCGAGGCTATGACGCGGTCGTCGCGCTCGGCGTCGTCATCCGCGGCGGCACCCCGCACTTCGAGTATGTGTGCCAGGGCGTCGCCCAGGGGCTCACCCAGGTCTCCGTCGACACCGGCGTCCCGGTCGGTTTCGGGGTGCTGACCTGCGACACCGAGGAGCAGGCGCTCGACCGGGCGGGCCTTGAGGGGTCCCGCGAGGACAAGGGCCACGAGGCCGTGACGGCCGCTGTCGCCACCGCCGCCACGCTGCGCTCCGTCAGCGAACCCTGGCGCTGAGCGCACCGGCCGCACCCCGTACCCTGAGACCATCATGGCGAACACGACCCGCAAGAGTTTCGAAGATCTCTTCGCCGAGCTTCAGCACAAGGCGAAGACCGGCGACCCCGCCACCTCCCGCACCGCCGAGCTGGTGGACCAGGGGGTGCACGCCATCGGCAAGAAGGTCGTCGAGGAGGCCGCCGAGGTGTGGATGGCCGCCGAGTACGAGGGCAAGGAAGCCGCCGCCGAGGAGATCTCGCAGCTGCTGTACCACGTCCAGGTGATGATGGTCGCGCGCGGGATCTCCCTCGACGACGTCTACGCCCACCTCTGAGCCGTACCGCCGAGACCCGCTCCGTCCCCCCTCCGCTCCGTCCCCCTCTGTCCCCCCTCCGTTCCGTTCCGCGAGACCCACCGCTGTTCCCCACCACTCACTGACGTAAGGAAGCCGTCCTCATGCTGCGCATCGCCGTCCCCAACAAGGGTTCACTGTCCGGACCTGCGTCGGCGATGCTCCATGAGGCGGGCTACCAGCAGCGCAAGGAGTCCAAGGAGCTGGTGCTGGTCGACCCGGAGAACGAGGTCGAGTTCTTCTATCTGCGCCCGCGCGACATCGCGATCTACGTCAGCTCCGGCCGGCTGGACATCGGGATCACCGGCCGTGATCTGCTGCTCGACTCGGGAGCGAGCGCCGAGGAGATCCTCCAGCTCGGCTTCGCCCGCTCCACTTTCCGCTACGCCACCAGGCCGGGCACGGCGGAGGGCGTCCAGGACTTCGACGGAATGACGATCGCCACGTCCTACGAGGGCATCGTCGCCAAACACCTCGCGGACAGCGGCGTCGACGCCTCCGTCGTCCACCTCGACGGCGCCGTGGAGACCGCGATCGAACTGGGCGTCGCCCAGATCATCGCCGATGTCGTCGAGACCGGCACCTCGCTGCGCAACGCGGGCCTTGAGGTCATCGGCGAGCCGATCATGACCTCCGAGGCCGTCGTCATCCGCCGCACCGGAGCCGGCGGCGCCACAGACACCACAGCCTCCGCTGACTCCACAGTCTCCGCTGGCACCGCTGACTCCGCTGATTCCTCCGACACCACCGAGTCGAAAGTCCAGCAGTTCCTGCGCCGCCTCCAGGGTGTCCTGGTCGCCCGCAGCTACGTGATGATGGACTACGACTGCCGGGTCGAGCACCTGGAACGGGCCGTCGCCCTCACCCCGGGCCTCGAATCCCCGACCATCTCCCCGCTGCACCACGAGGGCTGGGTCGCGGTGCGGTCCATGGTCGCCGCGAAGGAAGCACAGCGGATCATGGACGATCTGTACGACCTCGGCGCCCGCGCCATCCTCACCACCGCCATCCACGCCTGCCGGCTCTGAGGGACGACCCACACCATGCCCGCCGCCTCCGCACCCCGAGTTCCCGCGCTCCCGGCGACCTTCCGGCCGACCCGTACGCGGGTCGTCCTGCTCTCCGTCGGCGCGGTGATGTTCGCGGTGATCACCGCCGTCGCCCTGACGCTCGAACGGCTGTCCATGGGGGAGCGGATCAGTTTCGTCTTCACCGCGGCCCTGTTCCTCGGGGTGCTGTCCCTGCTGAGCAGGCCCAAGGTCGCCGTCGACGAGGGTGGCGTCACCGTCGTCAACATCACCCGCGTCCGGCGGCTGGAGTGGGCGGAGATCCTCCGGGTCAATCTCCGGCCCGGCGACCCCTGGGTCTTCCTCGATCTCAGCGACGGCACCAGCCTGCCCGTCCTCGGCATCCAGCCGGGCATCGCCCGCGAACACGCGATCAACGACGCCCGCGCGCTCCGCGCCCTCGCCGAGGCCCACGGCGCCGCACGGCCCCACTGACCTCGGACAGCCCCGGCCTCGCGCGCCGTCTCCGTGGCGCCGCCGGTCGCCCTCAGGGCAGCCGTGGCGCCGCCGGTCGCCCTCAGGGCAGCGGCGGGTCCTGAGGGCCCCGGTCCAGCGGGCCCCGGCCCGACAGGACCTCTCCGTACGCCTGCATCAGATCGGGCAGCCGCAGGGTGGAAAGATCCTCGCGGTTCGGGGTGCCGGGATAGCCGGTCAGCCGCAGATCCCGGTAGGCGCAGCTCTTCTCGTACAGGGTCCGCAGAAAGCGTCCGTTGCCCAGTTCGTCGATCCAGCGCTGGTCCACGACATGGCCGCTGATGGAGCGCAGTTCGTCGACGGCCTCCTCGTCCCACTGGTCGCCGTTCTCGGCGGCCAGTACCTCGCCGATCGCCGTCAGCTCCAGCGGACGGTACGAGGGGAAGTCGACCCGGGTGGTGAACCGGGAGGTGAGCCCGGGGTTGGCCGCGAGCAGCCGGTCCATGCCCTCCGGATAGCCGGCCAGGATGACCACGAGGTGGTCGCGGTTGTCCTCGGCCCGCTTCAGCAGGACCTGAAGGGCCTCGTCGCCGTACGCGTCCCCTTTGGAGTAGCCGGAGTTGGACAGGCTGTACGCCTCGTCCACGAAGAGCACTCCGCCGAGCGCCGAGTCGATCAGCTCATTGGCCTTCACCCCGGTCTGGCCGAGGAACTCGCCGACCAGATCGGAGCGCTGGGCCTCCACCAGATGGTCGCCGCCGAGCAGCCCGAGGGCGTAGAAGACCCGGCCGAGGATGCGGGCCACGGTGGTCTTTCCGGTGCCCGATGGGCCCGAGAAGACGAAGTGCCGTTTCGGCGGCTGGACCGGGAGCCCCTGGTCGGCCCGCAGCCGGGCCATCTCCAGCTGTGCGGACAACGCCTTGACCTGCCGCTTCACCGGCTCCATACCCACCATCCGCTCCAGCTCCGCCAGCGCCTCGGCGAGCAGCACGGGGTCGGTGGGGCCCGCCGGGAAGAGCGACGGCGTCGGCTGGGCCGGTACGCCGGCCCGGCGGCGCATCGGCTCGGGCGGCGGCGGTGACGTCGGCACCGAGCCGGGCAGCTGGGTCCCCGGGTCGAAGCCTAGCCTGGCCTCGGCCGCTGCCGCCCCGTCGGCCTCGCCCTGCGCGGCCCGGTCCGCCCGCTCGGCGCGGTCCACGCGGTCCACGCGGTCTTCTATGGAGTCCGGCCCGAATCCGGCCAGTGAGACGGCGAGCCCGATGGAGTCGTCGTAGCCGTCGGAACCGTCCAGCCCGTCGTAGTCGGCGATCGCCGCCAGCCGGGCCGAGGTGTCCATGAAAGCCGGGTCGATACGGTGCACCGCCCGGTACAGCGGCAGGGCGGCGGCGCTGCGGCCGGTGCCCTCGTGGGCCCGCGCCAGCCAGTAGCGCAGCTCCTTGCGCTGCGGCTGTTCGCTGCGGCAGCGCATCAGTGCGGCGGACAGCAGCGGCTCGGCCTGCCCGTACATCTCCAGCCGCACCCGGGCCATACCGCCGAACAGCCCCGCCTCGATACCGAGCAGCGGATCGTTGACCAGTGGCTCGGTATGGCGTACGAGCTGCTCCCAGTCCTTGACGAGATAGGCGCGGCAGGCGTGCAGAAAGCGCACCTGGGGATCGGCGTCCACGGGCGGCAGATGTGCGAGGGCCCGGTCCAGCTCCGGCACATGGCGGCCGTCGAGCCAGTGGGAGGCGTGCGCGAGCAGCAGATCGCGCGGGCTCTCCAGCACGGGCTGTACCCACCAGCCGAGCCAGTACCAGGAGTTGAGGGTGCGGCGGTGGCGGGAGCGCTGCTCGCCGAAGCGGGCGCGGGCCCGGTACATCCGCAGCACCGCGGTCGTCGTGTCGACGCGCAGTGCGTGCAGTCCCAGCCAGCCGTCGGCCATCTCGGGGTCGAGGCGCACGGCGGTGCGGAACTCTTCCTCCGCCTGGGGGTAGGCCCCCATGGTGTAGGCGTCCACGCCGCGTACCCAGGCGAGGTCGGCCGGGGCCGGTGCACCCTGCGCGCCGATGTCCATCAGGTCCCCCACAAAGTGCAACCGCCTTGTCGTGGACGGGATTTGACCCACCGGGATGCATCGTACCTGCGCAGGGAGGCCCAGCTTAAGGGCACCGGGAAGTGATCCGCGTCGCGGTGACCGAGGGTGAACTCTTGATCCCGACGGCGGGGGAGAGGGGCAGAACGAAGCCCCCGATCACGGGGGAACAACCGGGGGCTTCGCGTCTGCGGCGGCTGTGAAAGCCGCACATTGAGAACGTAAGACCTGTACACCCCCCCGGTCAAGCAGAGTTCGGGCACTCATGACGGCGATTTCCGACCGGTCAGTTTAGAGGAAGATCCCGGTCACCCAATGTGATGATCTGGTTCGGACTCGCGATCGCAGCAGGTCCCGGGAGCACCTCGTAACCCTCAGGGCACTCCCGTACCAGCGCATGCGCGAAGGGGCGGGAGGGATCGGCGGAGAAATGGCGCATCTCCGCCGCAGTCCAGTCGTCCCAGAAGGCCGAGAGCGCACTGCCGTCGCGGCGGCGGCCCCGTTCCCAGGAGTCCTCGGCGCTCCGTTCCATCCACAGCAGACAGGCCAGGCTCGGCCGCAGCGCCCGCCGGCCCGCCCCCACCCCCTCGGCCAGGACGACGGGAGCGGGATCGAGAGGGCGTGGGGAGGTGAAGCGGCGCTCGTTCCAGTCGTACGGGGCATAGTGCGCGCTCTCCCCCCGGGAGAGCGGGCCGGTCACCTGACCGGTCAGCCGGTCCGTCCAGTCGAAGAACTCCCGGTGGCTGGCCAGATCGTCCAGGTGCAGCACGGGCACCCGGTCGCCGATGGCCGCCGCGAGCCGGGCGGCGAAGGTGGTCTTGCCCGATCCCGCGTGGCCGTCGACCGCGATCAGCCGCACCGGCCCGCAGGAGGGCGGCAGGGCCCGTAGCACCGGGGCGAGTCGGCCGAGATCGTCCATCCGGCCACCCTACGGCGGATCACAGCGGATCACGGCGGGGGACCGGGGCGATCCCGGCGATGGGGAACCGGGACGATCCCGGCGATACGGAGCGCGGCGGGGGCCGGGCCGATATTGGCGCGATGACGCGGCTCCGACCGCTGGCGACGGCCGGGTGCGACCCGCGATAGTGGCGCTGGTCGCCGCTGTGCGACGGCCGACCGCGACACACTCGATGTGGGGGTCTCATGGACAGAGCCGCTTCGCGCAGGACCGTGCTGAGCGCCGCGATCGCCGCCGGGGCGGGCGTGCTGTCCGCCTCGTCGGCCGCCGCGATTCCCGTCCCGGCCGCAGGACGGCCAGGACGGCCAGGACGGCCTGTGGACGGGCCACCGCTCGTGGACCACCGCTTCTGGGTCTCCGGTCCCGACTGGCGCCGGGGCCGGGGGGCCGGAACCGGGCCCGTGGCGGGCCGCCGCGCCGGAGTCGCCATCGCGCGGCCCTCGGGCGTCACCGACTACACCGATCCGCACACCGGCCGGACCGAGCCCTGGGAGTACGCCACCTGGACATCGCCGGTCCACCGCTGCCGGGTGCCGGCCACCGAGATCATCGCCTCCTGGAACGCACACACCCCGCCGGGGACCTGGCTCCAGGTCGAAGTGGGCGGTTTCTACGGGGACGGGACCGTGACGCCGTGGTTCGTCCTGGGCCGCTGGGCGGCGGGTGACACCGACATCAAGCGCACCTCGGTGGACGGCCAGAAGGACGGCCGAGCGACCGTGTGGACGGACACGCTCGCGATCGACGACCCCGCGGGCGGCCACCGGATCACCGCGTACCGGCTGCGGCTCACGCTGTACCGCAGGCCCGGCACCCGGCTCACCCCGGTGGTGTGGCGGCTGGGCGCGATGGCGTCCGCCGTCCCGGACCGGTTCACCGTGCCGGCGTCCGAGCCGTGCCCCGCGCCCGAACTGGCCGTACCGCGCTACTCGCAGGAGATCCACGTCGGCCAGTACCCGGAGTACGACAACGGCGGCGAGGCGTGGTGCAGCCCCACCTCCGCCCAGATGATCATCGAGTACTGGGGCCGGCGGCCCACCGCCGATGACCTGTCCTGGGTCGACCCCGCCTTCGCCGACCCCCAGATCTGCCACGCGGCCCGCTTCACCTTCGACCACCAGTACGACGGCTGCGGGAACTGGCCCTTCAACGCGGCCTACGCGGCCACCTACCGGGAGATGAACGCCGTCGTCACCCGGCTCACCTCCCTCACCGACCTGGAGCGGCTGATCCGGTCCGGTATCCCGGTCATCACCTCGCAGTCCTTTCTCAAGGACGAGCTGACCGGCGCGGGCTACGGCACCGCGGGCCATCTGATGACCGTGATCGGCTTCACCCCGGACGGCGATGTGATCGCCAACGACCCCGCCTCGCCGGACAACGCGGCCGTACGCCGTATCTACCGCCGTCGCGAGTGGGAGAACATCTGGCTGCGGACGAAGCGGTACAACGCGAGCGGGAAGGTGGCGTCCGGCACGGGCGGCGTCTGCTACCTCTTCTGGCCCGAGCGCGCCTCCGGAGCCCAGCGCGCCGCGCTGGCGGCCGTGGGGGTGCGCTGAACCGGGCAGTTCGTTGCCCGGCGCAGCCGGTGCCGGGGGTGCGGTACGTGCGGGCGCGGGTGGGCCCCTGCGGGCGCGGGCGGGTGGGGGCGGTGGGCGCCTGCGGCAGCAGGGACAGTGG
>NZ_JBSGUP010000275.1:0-10288 GCF_053607985.1 Streptomyces sp. NPDC055078 | reverse complement strand
GGGCAAGGGAGAATTCTTCGATCAGGTCGAAATCTACGGCCGGCTGCGGTTGGACCACCGTCAGCCTTCCGTCCGAGACCCGGAACGGCGAGTTGAGGAACGAGGGGCGGATTTTGAGGAATCCGTTGCTCTCGATCGGCAGTGTCACCCCGGAGTTGACGCAGGTGACGACCTCCGGGAAGCATCCGATATCGGATGCGACACCATTGCCGACCACCACATCGAGCCCCAGGCCGCGTGCGTGGGCGATGTCCTCGCTGAGGTCCCGGCCGCTGCCCGATTTCATCAGTTTGAGCTTGACCAGACCGGCACCGGCTTCCTTGGCCCGGGCCAGGTCCCCCCGCGTCACGATCGACTCGTCCAGCATGATGGGCACCTCACTGATGCCGCACAACCGTGAGGTGAGTTCCCAGGAATCGGGCGGGAACGGCTGCTCGAAGAGTTCCAGCCGGTCCGGGTCCAGCGCGCCGATCAGGCGTGCCGCGTCCCCGTAGCCGTACTGCTGGTTCGCGTCCAGGCGCAGGGTCGCCGCCCGGTCCGCGATTCCCGCGATGGCGGTGACCCGACGGATGTCGGCCTCGACGTCGAGGCCGACTTTGACCTTGAGGGTGGTGTATCCGTGGGCGAGGTGGGCCAGCACCTCATCGGCCAGCTTCGCCGGACTGTGTTCGTTCACCGTGGCCACGAGTCGCAGGGACTCGGCCGCCAGGGCCGCCGGGGCGGGCCAGAGCTGCTGCTCAAGTGCTGTCGCCAGCGCGGCGCGTGCGAAGGGGGTGCCGGAGCACATCCGTTCCAGTACGCGCAGGCCGTCGAGGGGCGAGCCGCGGCTGATCACCGGGGCCACCGTACGGACGGTGTCCCAGACCTGCTCCGTGTTCTCCCGGCTGTACCCCGTGGGGGCACATGCTTCTCCCGCCGTCCAGCGGTCGCCGGCCCGCAGCAGGCAGATGACGGTGTCGAGCTGGTGGAGGTCGCCCAACGCCGTTCGGTACGGCGCGGTGAGGGGAATTCTGACGCGGTGGGCGCGAATCTCCTCGATGGCCGACAACCGCAACGGATCGCCTGTTCCGTCGTCCACGATCACCATGGCTCATCCCGCCTTGAGGACGATCTTGCCGAACACTTTGTCCTCATCGAGCAGCGAGTACGCGGTCTCGGCCTGAGCCAGCTCCAGCGTGCGATCGATGTCCGGACTCAGCAGCCCCTTTTCCAGCAGCGGGAGCACCTCGCGGGTGAACGCCGCGGCGAGTTCCGCCTTGGCGTGCGCGGGCCGTCCGCGGAGCGCCATGCCACGGACGGTGAGCTGACGGGTGATCATCAGGGGAATCGGCACCTGGGCGGCGACACCCGCGATGGCCCCCAGCAGGACGACCGTCCCGCCGGGCCGGACGGCATGGAGCGCGGTGCCCAGATGGTCTCCCCCGAGGAGATCGATCGCCACATCGAATTCACCGCCCGCCGCCGCCCGGATCCGTGCGGCACGGGACTCGACGGATTCATCGCCGGATACGGTGATTCCCGCGTCGAGGCCGATGGATTTCAGTTTCTCCAGTTTGGCGACGGACCGCGTCGAACCGGCCACACTCGCGCCCAGCGCCCCGGCCAGCCGCACGATGGCGGTGCCGACCCCGCTCCCGGCCGCATTGACGTACACCCGGTGCCCGGGGCGGACCCCGCCCTGGCGGACCAGTGCCTCGAAGGCAGTGAAGCAGGCTTCCGGGACAGCCGCGGCCGTCAGCAATTCCATACCGTCCGGCACCGGAACACAGTGGTCCTCGCGGATCAGCACGAATTCCGCCTGCGCACCGCCACCGGTGATACCCATGACCCGATCGCCACGCCGGACCGCGGTCACACCTGGCCCCGTTCTTTCCACAACTCCGGAGAACTCAAGTCCGGGGATATCGGAGGGCACACCCGCGGGTGCGGGGTAATGCCCGTCCCGCTGCAACAGGTCGGCGCGATTGCAGCCGGCCCCCGCGACCCGGACCAGCACCTGATCCGCGTACGGCTCCGTGATCTCCCGCTCGCCGAGCGAAACAAGGCCGTTTCCCGGCAGAACAACGACCCTCATATACTCTCCCCAGTGGTACTGGACCGGCCTGGAGCCGAACATTACGCGCGCGACGGAACCACCACTACGGCCAGTTTTCTCTCAGGTGATAGCCACCGGTTATCGCGGTCGCGGTCCCTCAGTGGCGGATCGTCACTCGGCCGTCCACGACTGGTGCGACGCCCTCGGGCCGCCCATACGGGGGCCGAAGCCGCAAGCCCCAGCGCTCGCGCGGCTACTCCGCGTGCAGGAGAGCCGCGATGGCCGCCCGCACCTTGCCGGCGTCGGGCGGCTCCCCGATGATCATGTCGGAGTAGATGAACGATTCGATGATGCGGACGATCAGGTACGCCAGGTCGTGCAGACTCATCACATGGGTCAGCTTCCCCCGGTCGCGCTCCTCCTTCAGCAACCGCTCGAAGCAGCCCACGACATGGCGTTGGACGGGGCTCGCCTTCGACGTGAGCAACCACAGCGCGCGCTCCGCCTCGCGTCGCAGAAAGCTCTGGAAGAACGGCGTCTCGATCAGGGTCTGGGCGTAGTTCTCGGCGATCGACGCGATGCGCGCACCCCCGTGGCCCTCGGCGGCCTCCACCGCCGCGTCGACCGTCGGATCGGTCAGCGAGATCAGGATGTCCGCGACGAGGCGGTCCCGGTTGCCCACCCAGCGGAACAGTGTGGTCCGGTCGATGCCCAGGTCCGCCGACAACTGCTGCATGTCCAGCCGTTTGCCGGCGACGAACCTCCTCCGCGCCAGCCTGAACGCCTCGCCCGCGTTCGGGCGCCGGGCCGGCTTCGCCCCGGCCGGCTGGATCGACGGAGTGGACGCGTCAGTCATGGCCCACATCCTAGGCGCGGACCGCACCCCACCACCTGTCTTCGGGCCCCGCCCGAACCCGGGCGGCCGGAGGCGTTCGAGCGGCGGCCCAACGGACCCGTTGACCAGTCGTCCGGCCGGTGGGGCGACGACCGCACAGGGACCCGCGAACGCCTGTAGGCTCCTGGACCGGCAGTACCGCAGTGGCGCACTCGCGGCCCCGTACTGCCCGTACCGAGTCCTCCGCGGCCTGGCCCCCGGGCCCGCGCCCGTCAACGGTCAACGCAGGAGCCCCGTGTCCGCTACACCTTCCGCGCCGGGTCCCGGCGACAGTCCCACCCGGACACCGGCGGGCGACGACCCCGCGCCGCGGCCGGAAGACCCGCGTCGGGGAGTCCCAGCCGTGCCACCGGAGTCCCCGCCGGGGCCGGAGACAGCCACCCGGCCGGAGACGGCCACTCCATCGGGAACCGGGCAGGCGGACGGCACCCCCTCCCTCCGGGGCCTGCTGGCAGAACACTACATTCCCGGTACGGAGAATCTTGAGCCGCGCAAGCGACGCCGGGTCGTTTTATCCATCGCCGTCATCGGCACGATATTCCTTTCCTTCAGCGCGATCGTGGCGACAGCGATCGGGATCTACGCCGAGAAACAGACAGCGAAACCCCGCATGCGCGCCGAACAGGCAGCCGAGGAGGAACTCGAAAACGAGCAGGAACCCCTCACCGGAACCATCGACTACGACACGTCCCTCCCTGCGGATTTCATCATCGCGCTGGACCGGACCCTGACGCGGCAGGAGCAGAAGAAGATCGAGCAGGTGTCCATCCACGATCACGAATGGTTCTGGAACTACCTGCGCCCGCGCGGCGGACGGCTGATCCGCTTTCCGAGCGTCCTGTTTCCCAGCCCTCCGCGGTACAACCCTCGGGTGGGGTCATCGACGTCGTTCAGGATGAACCTGTTCACCGAGCGGCAGTCCCAGCTCTCGATCGTGGATATGAGAGCAGTGAACGTCGAATGCCGGGAACCAACCGCGAAAACCATCGTGGTATTCCCCCCGCAGGGCGAGGGGACCTATCCGGGTGTGATTTTCGACCTGGCGCAGAAGAATGCCGAACCCGCTCTCACGGAAGGAGCGGACACGGGAAAACCCTACTTCAGCGGAAGAAAGATAGACCTGGGTCCCGGCCTTTCCCCGGGCGGCCTCAAAGTCGAGGCGAAGACACCCGGGCTCTCGTGCACATGGGAGATAGCGGCACGATACCGCGACTCGACCGGTGAGCCGGGCCGGACGATCCTCAAGGACGGCGACAAGCCGTTGTTCGCCGAGGACGTGCCCAAGAGCCCGCGCCAGTACTGGACCGCCGACTATCGCGGGCACCTGGTCCCCTGCCACGAGAGACACAGCCCCCTCTGCCTCGATGACTTCATGCGGCGATCGCCCTGACACCGGCCCGTCGAAGTGCCGGGCAGCCGCTGTGCTCTCCCCGGCACCGCACCGGGCGCCCCACCTGAACACACATGAACAGGGGGTGCCGTCCGGGAGGGGCCGGCGGCGCTCAGGCCCGGCGGCGGTAGTCGCCGATGACCTGCACCAACCGGTCGATGTCGGCCGATGTGTTGTAGTAGTGGAACGCGACGCGCAGCAGCCGCCCACGGGGCGCGGTGACGACCCGGTGGCCGCTCAGGAACGAGGCCAGCTTGTCCGGTTCGCCGTCGAACACCGCGACCTGCGGGCCGGGCAGGGCGTCCGGCGCGGGGGTGCTCAGCCGCTCACCGGCTGCCAGCAGCCGCTCCCGTGCTTCGGTGACCAGTTGCCCGACGTGCTCCCACCGCCGCGCCGCCGGCACCTGGGCGAGCACCTCCATGCCCGCGCGCGCCGCGTAGACCGCGGGGATGGCCGGTGTGCCGGACTCGAACCGCCGTGCCTCCTCGGGGACATCGAGCGCCTCCGGGTCGAAGGCGAACGGATCGACGCGGCCGAACCAGCCCGTCATCCGGGGCGGGCGCCGGTCGGTGACCCCTGACCGGGCGAACAGGGCCGCGATCCCCGGCAGGCCGAGCAGGTACTTGAGGGTGCCGGTGATGAGGTAGTCGCAGTCGAGTCGCCGTACGTCGACCGGGAGGACGCCCACGCACTGGTAGGCGTCGACCAGCACACGGGCCCCGACCGCGCGGGCGTGGCGGGCGATCTCGTTCACCGGCTGGACCGCTCCGTCGGTGTAGAGCGCGAGCGGCACGGACACCAGGCGGGTCCGGCCGTCGATCCGCGCCCGGTACGCCTCCACCACGCCCATCGTCCGCATCGCCTCGTCGGTGACCCATCGCACCTCGGCGTCCGTCGCGGCCCCCAGTACCTGTCCGACGCTGGGAAACTCAGCGGCCATGGAGACCACGGTGTCGTCCGGGCCGAGGTCCTGGGCGCTGATCGCCTGGAAGGCGGCGTGTGTCGCCGACGGCACCAGCGCGATCTCTCCCGGGGTCGCGCCGAGGAATCCGGCGAACTGCTCGCGCAGTCCCTCCACCCCGGCCATCCACTTGGCCCAGGGCGCGCCGTCCGCGCGCAGGGAGTAGGCCAGCTCCGCCATCGCGGACGTCACCCGGTCCGCGACGGCGCCCTGGCTGCAGGATGCCAGGTGTGTCGTGTCGGCCAGGCTCGGGAACTGCGCTCGAAACGTGTCCGGGTTCATCGGTCACCTCTCCGGGTTCTGGCGGCTGCCGGCCGCTGGGCCGGGGCCTTTGCGGCGCGTTCCGCCGCGCCATACGTCGATGACATGGGCGGGGTCGGCGAGTACCGAGATGTCGGCGAGCGGGTCGGCGTCCAGGGTGATCACATCGGCGTCGTACCCGGCTGCCAGCTGTCCGCTCCGGGGGGCCTGCGGGCCCAGCGTGCGTGGCCCGTTGGCGGTGGCGGCCTCGATCGCCGCCGCGGGGGACATTCCCGCTGCGACCAGCAGCTCCGGTTCGTTGCCGTGTGCACCCCACCGCAGCGTTGTCTCCACCGCGGCGCCCAGCGCGATATCGGTCCCGGCCGCGATCGGCACCCCGCGTTCTACGGCGAGCGCGAGGGCCTCCGCGTGCCGTGCGGCGATCGCCTGCCCCTTGCGCCGCGCGAACTCCGGCAGCCAGGGTTCCCCGAACGAGGCGAACACATTGCGGGTGGGCACCAGCACCGCGCCGGTCTCCACCATCGCGTCACAGCACTCGTCATCCAGGTAGGTGCCGTGCTCGATGGTGTGCACGCCCGCTTCCAGCGCCGCGATGATGCCGGGCTTCCCGTGGCAGTGCGCGGCCACCGCCCGGTCCGCCATCCCGGCGACCTCCACGATCGCCGCCAGCTCCGCCCTGGTCATCTGCTGGTGGATGGGATGGTCCACTTCGGAGAAGACTCCGCCCGAAGCGCACACTTTGATCACCTTCGCGTTGCGGCGCAGCTGCTCCCGTGCCGCCTTGGCACAGTCGGCCGGTCCGTCGCACTGGCGCCTCTCGCCGACCGACTCGGCCAGGTCGTGTCCCCAGGCCGCCGGTACGTCATGGAGGTCGGCGTGCCCGCCGGTGGCGCCGAGCAGCGCGCCGGCCGCGTAGATCGCCGGTCCCTCGACGATCCCCTCGTCGACGACCTTCGCCAGCTCGGTTCCCAGTCCCCCGAGTTCCCGTACGGAGGTGACCCCGGCGTCCAGCGCCGCGCGCAGATCGGGCACCGCCCTGGCACCCCGTACGGCGGGGTCGGTGAAGGCGAAGTCGGAGGTGCTCGCGCCGGTCAGGCCGGTCACATGGACATGGCAGTCCCACAGTCCCGGCATCACCGCGCGCGCCCGGGTGACCTCGGCACCGGGTGTGGCGGGGGCTCCGGCGGCAGGACCCGCGTAGCCGATCGTCGCTCCGTCGAACACCACCACACCGTCCGGCACCGGGTCTCCGCGGCCCGGTATCAGCAGGTCCGCCTCAATCCGCCGCATGGTGTTCCTCCGTGGCGCGGGAGCCCGCGGACGCGGCGGCCAGGTCGCCGACGGCCCTGGCGCGTACCCGGACCATCCGCTCCTCCAGGTAGGGCACCGGCATCTCCTCGATCTCGACGATGCGTACGGTGCCGGGCAGTGCCCCGGCGGCGACCGCCCGCTCGATGGCCGCGGCGCGGGCGCGGGACAGAATGCTCTCCCGGCTCCCGTCCGCCGGCTCGATCCGGTCGACCTCTCCGCCGACCTGCGCGATCGCCGCGCCGACCGCGTTGGCGACCTCGAAGTGCTCGGGGCGTACGACGCGCGATGCGCCCGCCAGTTCGGCGCCGACGAGGACGCTGCCGCCGCCGACCACGATCACCGGCTCCGGATGGCGGGTCAGCTTCATCCGGTCGAGCGCGTCCTCGATCATCGACCGCATGGCGTCCAGTCCCCGTTGTGCCATCGAGGTGTCCACGCCGGACACCAGGTCCGCGTTCCCCACGTCCGCCCGGCCGCCGGCGACCGCGAGATCGGTCGCGGTGAGCGTGTCGCCCCCGAACACCAGGGCGCGCTCGGTGATGGCGTAGCCGACGCTGTCGGGCCCGAGCACCGGCTCGTCGCCGCGTACGACGCTGCCGCCGCCGAGGCCGACCGAGATGAGGTCGGGCATCCGGAAGTTGGTCCGGACGTCGGCGAACGTGGCGGTGAGGGCCGACTCGCGGGGGAACCCGTGCACGAGCGCACCCACATCGGAGGTCGTGCCGCCGACGTCGAGGACCAGTGCGTCGGACAGCCCCGAGAGGAAGGCCGCGCCGCGCATGCTGTTGGTGGGCCCGGAGGCGAAGGTCAGCACCGGATAGCGTTCGGCCTGGTCGGCCGCCATCAGCGTGCCGTCGTTCTGTGTCAGATACAGCGGCGCGTCGATGCCCAGTTCGGCGAGGCTGCGCCGGAAGGACGACACGGTGGCCGCCGCCAGCGGGCGCAGCGAGGCGTTGATCGCGGTGGCGTTCTCGCGCTCCAGCAGTCCCAGTCGCCCGATCTCGTGCGACAGGGTGACGGTGAGCCCCGGTGCCTCCTCGGCGATGATCTGTGCGGCGCGCTGCTCCACGGCGGGCGCGATCGGGGAGAAGACCGCGACGACGGCCAGCGACTCCACGCCCGCGCCGACGAGTTCCCGTACGATTCCCGTGATCTCCGCCGGGTCGAGCGCGGACAGTTCACGGCCGTCGTATTCGTTGCCGCCATGCGCGAGCCGCCACTGTCCGCCGATCGAGGCGCGCAGGTCCTCGGGCCAGTCGTCGAACGGGTCGACCGACTGGGTCGCCGGCAGGCCGAGCCGCAGGATCGCGGTCGGCGCGAGCCGCCGGCGCTCGATCACCGCGTTGGTGAAGTGCGTCGTGCCGATCATCACCGCCGTCAGGGCGGCCCGGTCGACGCCGGCCGAGGCCAGCAGTGATTCGATCGCCGTCACGATGCCGGACATCGTGTCGGCGGTGGTGGCGGTCTTGGTCTTCGCGAGGAGGGTGCTGCCGTCCATCAGGACGGCGTCGGTGTTCGTACCGCCCACGTCGATGCCGATTCTCACCGGGTCGCCTCCATCGGTTCGAAGGTCAGGTCGTAGCCGAACGCCCCTGGGCCGACCACCTCCAGGGCTCGTGGTGTGCGCAGCAGGTCGGAGCAGGGGACTCCGAGGACCGCCACACGCAGGCCGTAGCGCAGTTGCTCCACCGTGACCGGGTCGCCGTCCTCGTGGTTGACCATGCAGATCAGGTCGGGGACGGTCGCGACGACGTCGTCGTCGCGCCAGGCGACCAGGAACTCGTTCTGGAACGAGATCCTCATCCGGCCGCCGGCGTCCGCGTCGGTGCCGTCGAGGACGAGCTGTCCGCGGGTGAATCCGTCGGTGCTGCGGCGTTCGACGTCGACGACCTTCCCCCGGAACAGCATCCGGCCGCCGGTCACGTCGAGGATCCCGTCGAGCACCTGTTCCGTACGGTCCGCGCGGGCGCGGCGGACGCGGGCGCCGAGGTCGCGTGCCCACGACAGCGTGCCGCCGATGGCGGTGCGCTTGGCGTCGGCGCCGGACATCCACGCCACCGCGCAGCCGGCGAAGCCGCCCATCTGCACGGCGCCGGCGCGTGCCAGACGCTCCAGCCAGTGGCTGTCGACGCCCTGGGAGTAGATGACCTGGTTGCCCTTCTCGTCCGCGAGGGCGCACGGGAACGGCGAGACCCCGTAGATGAGGTAGGTGATCATCGGCATCACCGGGAAGGCGCGGCCCATGCCGTCCGCGTCGACCAGCGGGATCCCGAGATGTGCCGCGACGATCATCGGCTCGATCGAGTTCCCCCCGCCGATCTCGGCGGGCAGGATCGCGTCGATCCGGCGCCCGGTGTGGCCCTGGAGCGCGCGCACCGCGTCGGTCGTCTCGGTGCCGCGGGGCAGTTTCTCGACCGAGACCGTCGGTGCGCCCATGCCGCCCGCCACACACAGGTTCCAGTCGTCCTGGACGTCCTCCAGTGCGACGACCTCGATCTTCTTGCCCGCGCGCAGCAGTTTGCGCGCCATCAGCCTGCCGACGTACGGGTTGCCCCCGCCACCGGTGCCGAGGATGCCGGCCCCGATCACGAGGGAGTCCAGTGCTTCCTCGTCCATGCGCCAGCCGCTCATCGGGCCTCCGTACGCCAGGCGGGCACCGCGTACGCCGGTCCGCTGTGACGCACACCGAGCATCAGCTGCGACACGACCGCGGACACCGCGGCGGCCGTCGGGTCGATGACCGGTATGTCGTGGTGGGAGAGTGCCGTGCGGAAGGCGTCGGTCACCCCGCCCATGCCGGTGCAGCCGAGGATCAGCGCATGCGCGCCGTCGTCGGCGATGGCACGTTTGGCCTGCTCCACCAGCCTGGCCACCAGCAGTTCGTGGTTGCGCAGTTCCGCCACCGGCATCTCGACGCCGCGCACCGACGCCAGCCGGTCCAGGCCCACATAGGTGTGTGCGAGTTCCCTGACCACCGGGGCGCCGCTGGCCGCCGGCAGGATGACCGAGAACCGGTCTCCCAGTGTGACCGCCATCGTCATCGCGGCCTGCGCCGGTGCGGAGACCGGAACGTGTGTCAGCTCGCGCGCGGCGCCCAGCCCGGGATCCATGAAACAGCCCAGGACGATGCCGTCCACGCCGTCCGCGGTGGCGGTCTCGACGGCGTCGAGGAGCGCCGGCAGGGCGTGGGCCTCGTCGGCCCGCGTCTCGATCGCCGACGGTCCGTCCGCCAGCCAGCCGGTCTCGGGCCGTACGAACGACGGCAGCGCCGGAACGACGTCGTTGCCGAGCGACCCCTCGACGACGGGGTAGATGATTCGGATGCGCATCAGCTCTCCTCTTCCGTTCTCCGCTTCGGAACCTCGGTGCTCCGTTCCGGCTCTTGCGTTCTCCGCTCCGGAACCTCGGTGCTCCGCTCCGGCTCCTCGGCTCTCC
>NZ_JBSGUP010000274.1:0-10362 GCF_053607985.1 Streptomyces sp. NPDC055078 | reverse complement strand
CGCTGGGGGTCCCCCCACGCCGCAGGGCGTAGGGGGCGGTCCGGGGCGGAGCCCCGGCGGAGGGCCCGCGCCTGCGTTGACAACGCTCGCCCCGTGGAGCGGCACGCCCTCCGGGCGTGTCCTCAATCGCCGGACAGGCTGGGTTTGCCGACCCGAGCCGCCACAACCCCCGGGGCCGAGCGAGGACCACGGGCCGCGGGCAGACAAGGGCGGGCGACTACTCCTGCGGGGGAAACACCGCTTCCCCGCTCCCCCGCAGCGTGATCACGATCGCCTCCACCGGGCAGTTCTCGGCCGCCGCGAGCACCGCCTCGCTCGCCTCCGCGTCCCCCCTGAGGGGATGCGACTGCCGCGCCGAGTCGAGCGAGAAGCCCTCGGGCGCGTGGCCGACGCACATCCCGGAGCCGATGCAGACGTCGCGGTCGACCTCGATGTGCCAGTGGTCCCCCATCAGTTGCCTCCGTACCCGGCGGGCAGATGAACCATCTTGTGCTCCAGATATCCAGATAGGCGCCGTATCCCTCGGGCCCGAACTCCCGCCCGAGGCCGGAATTCCTGTACCCACCGAACGTCCCGAACCTATCGAGACTGAACGTATTGACGTTGTACGTGCCCGTCCTGACCCGCCGTGCGCAGTCGATCCCGCGCTCGACATCACCCGTCCAGACGCTGTCGCTGAGCCCGTGGCCGTACCAGCCCGTGTCCAGGCCGGCCGCCCGCCCGCTGCCGGTGAGGATCCTGGCGCCCTCGTGCCCCGGAGGGTTTTCTCCGCTGGTGAAGGCCGCCCGGGCCGGAGGCGCACACCCCCCGGTAGAGTGTGCGAGTCGTCATCACACCCGTACGGGGGGAAGCCGGTGCAAATCCGGCGCTGACCCGCAACCGTGAACCGCCCGGTGAAGGCCGAGCGCGGTGAGTCGGAATGCCTCGTACATGGTCGTGACCGGCTCGCGCCACCGGCAGCCTGCCGGTGACCGGCACCGTCGAGGAATACGGAGCCGGAGCCCTGGTGCCTGAGCGTGCCCGTGCCCCGCTCCCCAGGAGAGGCTCGCCCGCCATGACCACCGCTCGCCGCAGTACCGCGGCACTCGCCGTATCCACCGTGCTCGGCCTGGCCATCGCCTCCGCCACGGCCCCGGCCGCGATCGCCGCACCCACCCCCAGCCCGTCCGCCGGAGCCCTGCCGGCCGGTCTGTTCGGCACGGGTGACCCGGCGTACGACGGGGTCTGGCGGCAGTCCCTGGCGCTGCTCGCCCAGGACACGGCCGGACTCAGGCCCGCGGCGAAGGCGGTGGACTGGCTGACCGGGCAGCAGTGCGCCAGCGGCGCGTTCCCCTCGTACCGCGCCGACGCGAGCGCGCCGTGCGCCGCCAAGCTGCCGCTGGACTCCAACGCCACCTCGGCGGCGGTGCAGGCACTGGCCGCCCTCGGCGGGCAGGACGCGGTCGTGCGGAAGTCCGTGACCTGGCTGAAGTCCGTACAGAACGCGGACGGCGGCTGGAGCTACAACCCGGGCATGCCCAGCGACGCCAACTCCACCTCCATCGTGATCGGCGCGCTCGCCGCGGCGGGTGAGAAGCCGGGCGAGGTGCGGTCGAAGGGCGGGAAGTCACCGTACGACGCGCTGCTGACGTTCGCGCGGCCGTGCGGCGCGAAGGACGGCGGTGCGTTCGTCTACCAGCCGAAGCAGCCCGGGGTCGTCGCCGATTCGACGGCCGCCGCGGTGGTGGGCGCACTCGGTGAGGGCCTGGCGGTGAAGGCGGGCACGACGTCCGGCCGGTCCGCCCAAGGCACGGCGTGCGTGGCGCCGACGACGATCGAGGGCGCGGCGGACAACGGCGCGGCGTATCTCGCGACGGCGCTCGCGAAGACCGGTCATCTGCTCACCCCGCCGATGCCCGGCGCCACGGACCCGAAGGAGAAGCCGGACTTCGGGAACACCGCGGACGCGGTGGTCGCGCTGAGCGCACAGGGCCTGACCGCACAGGCGAAGAAGCCGCTGACCTGGCTCGAAGGGAACTCGGCCGGGTGGGCGAAGGAGTCGGGCCCGGCGGCGTACGCCCAATTGATCTTCGCCGCGCACGCGGCGGGGGCCGACCCGAGGAGCTTCGGCGGTACGGATCTGGTGGCCGGGCTGAACGCCCTGGGCCCCGCGCCGGAGGCGAAGGAGAAGAAGGAGAAGGAGACGGAGCAGAAGGCGGAGAAGAAGGACGACGACTCCGGGGCCGGGGTGTGGTGGATCGTCGGGGCCTTCTTCGCGGCGAGCGCCGGCGCGGGCATCCTGCTCAGTGGCCGCCGCAAGTCGCGGCAGTGACGCGCGACCGGCCGCCGCGCCCCCTCGCGGCAGCGGTCCGTACCGGGTCGTCGCAGGCCACGGCGGCGGCCCGCACCCGGTCGTCGCCCCAGGTCACACCGGCAGCCCGCACCCGGTCGTCGCCCCAAATCACACCGGCAGCCGTCCGCACCCGACGGCCGCATCACCACCGGCAGATCACCACGGCGATACGCGGTCGGCTGCTGCCGCTCGTCCTCGCGCTGGCGACGGCGCTGACGGTGCTCGGCGCGGGTCCGGCGCACGCGGCGGGGTATCGCTACTGGTCGTTCTGGCAGGACGACGGCAGCGCGTGGACCTACGCCACCCAGGGCCCGGCCACCGCGCGCCCGGCGGACGGTTCGGTCAACGGGTTCCGCTTCTCGGTGAGCGAGGACAGTTCCGACTCGGCACAGCCGCGCCGGGCCCCGGACTTCGCGGCGATCTGCGCCACGACGCCGCCGAAGCCGGACACCAAGCGCGTCGCCCTGGTCATCGACCCCGGCACCCCCCAGGACGCCCCGTCCGGCGAGCAGCCACCCGCCCTCAGGGTGGCCTGCGCCCGGGTCCCGGAGGCCGCGACGACGGCGGAGGCCCTGGCGACGGCGGCGAAGCCGCTGCGGTACAACAGCGAGGCCCTGCTGTGCGGGATCTCGGGGTACCCCAGGTCCGGCTGCGGCGAACAGGTCTCGGCGCGCGGAAACGACTCGTCGGACACCGCACCCCCGAAGACCCCGCAGACCCCGAAGACCCCGGCCTCCGATGGCGGCCCGTCCCTGGGCGTGCTCGCGGGCGTCGCGGCGGTCCTGGCCCTCGGCGGGGCGGCCCTCTGGCAGTCCCGCCGCCGCAGGCGATGACCCGCGCCGAGAGCCGGGGTACGCCGGACGACCCCGCCCCCGCGCCCGCCCCCGCGCCCAGGAACGCCCTCGGGGAGTGCGCCACCCCGGCGGGCGACCCCGGGGGCACCCACCCGGGCCCCGGACACCGCGCCCCTCAGGGCGGACGCGAAGCCGGAAGAGCCGCGGCCATCCGCCGCCCCCCGGCGGACAGCACCCGTACCCCGGACGGCGCGGCACACCGGGAACAGGCGGCCCCGGCGCGTCCGGCACCTCAGCACACACCCGGAAGCAGTGCCACCCCACCCGACGCGCGCACGAGCGAGTCCAGCGGCGCCCACCCCGGCCCGGGGGGCCGGCGCGGCCATGGGCCCGGGCGGCAGAGGCTGCGCGCGCCCCTCGCGGACCGGCGCAACGCGCTGCATCCCGGGGCGTGGTGGCTGTGGGCGCTCGGGCTGGCCACCGCCGCGTCGCGGACCACCAATCCGCTGCTGCTGGGGCTGCTGGTCGGGGTGGCGGGGTACGTCGTGGCCGCGCGCCGCACCGACGCGCCCTGGGCCCGTTCGTATCTCGCCTTCGTCAAGCTCGCGCTCGCGGTCATCGCCATCCGCGTGCTGTTCTCCGTCGCCCTCGGCTCCCCGGTCCCCGGTACGCACACCCTGTTCACCCTCCCCGAGGCCCCTCTCCCCGAGTGGGCGCAGGGCATCCGGATCGGCGGCCGGGTCTCCGCCGAGCAGGTCGTCTTCGCGCTCTACGACGGTGCGAAGCTCGCCGCGCTCCTCATCTGCGTGGGCGCGGCGAACGCCCTCGCCAACCCCGCCCGCCTCCTCAAATCCCTTCCCGGCGCGCTGTACGAGGCCGGGGTCGCGGTCGTCGTCGCCATGACTTTCGCGCCGAACATGGTCGCCGACGTCGCCCGGCTGCGTACCGCGCGCCGGCTGCGCGGCCGCCGTACGGGCGGTGTCCGGGCGATCGCCCAGATCGGCCTGCCCGTCCTGGAGGGCGCGCTGGAACGCTCGGTCGCCGTCGCCGCGTCCATGGACGCCCGGGGGTACGGGCGCACCGCCCGGGTCCCGCCCGCCGTGCGCCACACCACCACCGCGCTCACCCTCGGCGGCCTGCTGGGGATCTGCGCGGGCTCGTACGGACTGCTCGCCACCGCCGGGGCGTCGTACGGACTGCCGCTGATGGCCGGGGGGATCGCCGCCGCTCTCGCCGGGCTCCGGCTGGGGGGCCGGCGCACGGTCCGTACCCGCTACCGGCCCGACCGCTTCGGCCCGCGCGCCTGGCTGGTGGCCGGATCCGGTGCGGCCGTCGCCGTACTGCTGATCCGGGCGGGTACGTACGCCCCGGAGGCACTGCACCCCGGAGTCGTGCCGCTGACCGTCCCCGAACTGCCCCTGTGGCCCGCGCTCTCGATCCTCGTCGGTCTGCTCCCGGCGTTCGTCGCCCCCGTACCGAAGGAGTCCGCGTGATCCGGTTCGAGAAGGTGTCGGTCACCTACGACGGCGCGGCGCGACCCGCTCTCCAGCACCTCGATCTCACCCTTCCCGAGGGCGAGCTTGTGCTGCTCATCGGACCATCGGGAGTCGGTAAGTCGACACTGCTCGGTACGGTCTCCGGGCTCGTCCCGCACTTCACGGGCGGCACCCTGCGCGGACGCGTCACCGTCGACGGGCGCGACACCCGCAGCCACAAGCCGCGCGAACTCGCCGATGTCGTCGGCACGGTCGGCCAGGACCCGGGGGCCCACTTCGTCACCGATACCGTCGAGGACGAACTCGCCTACGGCATGGAGTCGCTGGGCCTCGCCCCGGATGTGATGCGCCGCCGGGTCGAGGAGACGCTCGATCTGCTGGGGATGGCGGAGCTGCGGGACCGGCCGATCGCGACGCTGTCCGGCGGGCAGCGGCAGCGGGTCGCGATCGGCTCGGTCCTCACCCCGCACCCGAGGGTGCTGGTCCTGGACGAGCCGACGTCCGCGCTGGACCCGGCGGCGGCGGAGGAGGTCCTCGCGGTGCTGCAGCGGCTGGTGCACGACCTCGGTACGACGGTCCTGCTGGCCGAGCACCGGCTCGAACGGGTCGTCCAGTACGCGGACCAGGTGATCCTGCTGCCCGGTCCGGGCGAGACGCCCGTGCTCGGCGCCCCGGCGGACGTGATGGCCCTCTCGCCGGTGTATCCGCCGGTCGTGGGGCTGGGGCGGCTGGCGGGGTGGGAGCCGCTCCCGCTGTCGGTCCGCGACGCCCGCCGCCGCGCGGCGGCGCTGCGGGAACGGCTGGCCGGCTCCTCGCCCCCACCCGCCCCCGACCGCCCGTCCGCCCCACCGGCCCCGGTCGCACGGGCTCCCGAGCGCCGCCGTACCTCGTTCTTCCGGCGCCCGAAGGCCGCCGCACCGCTGGAGACGGCAGCGCGGGCCGCCGTCGCGGCGGGAACGGGGGTCCCTCAGGAGGCCGCCGCAGCCGTGCCGGCACCGGCGCATCCCGTCGCCTCGACCACCCGGCTGAGCGTCCGCCGGGGCCGTATCGACGCGTTGAGCGGGATCAGCCTCACCGTCACCCCGGGCGAGACGATCGCCCTGATGGGCCGGAACGGCGCGGGCAAGTCCACCCTGCTCTCCGCCCTGGTGGGCTTGCTCGGCCCGACGTCCGGCACGGTCGTGGTCGGCGGTACGGCACCCCACCGCGCCCCGCCGCGCGAACTGATGCGCCAGGTCGGCCTCGTACCGCAGGAACCGCGCGATCTGCTGTACGCGGACACCGTGGCCGCCGAGTGCGCTGCCGCCGACAACGACGCGGGGGCCGCGCCCGGTTCCTGCCGCGCGCTGGTGACCGAGCTGCTTCCCGGGGTGGGGGACGGGACCCACCCGCGCGATCTCTCCGAGGGCCAGCGGCTCGCGCTCGCCCTCGCGATCGTGCTCACGGGCCGGCCGCCCCTGCTGCTGCTCGACGAGCCGACCCGTGGTCTGGACTACGCGGCGAAGGCCCGGCTCACCGGGGTGCTGAGGGGCCTCGCGGCCGAGGGCCACGCCATCGTGCTCGCCACCCACGATGTGGAACTGGCGGCCGAACTCGCCCACCGAGTGGTGATCCTGGCCGACGGCGAGGTGGTGGCGGACGGGCCGACGCCCGAGGTCGTGGTGTCGTCGCCCGCGTTCGCGCCCCAGGTCGCGAAGATCCTGGCGCCGCTGCACTGGCTGACGGTGACCCAGGTCGCGGACGCCCTGCCTGCGGGCCCGCCCTCCGGCGCCGGGAGCAGGCCGTGAGCCGGCCCGTGCGGCTCGGCCCCCGTTCGATCGCCGCCCTCGCCCTCGTCACCGCCATCGGGGTCGTCGCCTTCGGCTGGCCGCTGCTCGCCGCGTCCGACTCGGGACTGGCCCACTCCCGGGACGCCCCCTGGCTCTTCGCCCTGCTCCTCCCCCTGCTGGTGGGGGTCGTCGTGGCGACGATCGCCGACACCGGGATGGGGGCCAAGGCGGTCGCGATGCTCGGGGTCCTCGCGGCGGTCGGCGCGGCCCTGCGCCCGCTCGGCGCGGGCACGGCGGGCCTGGAACCCATGTTCTTTCTGATGGTGCTGAGCGGGCGGGTGCTCGGCCCGGGGTTCGGCTTCGTACTCGGCTCGCTCACGATGTTCGCGTCCGCGCTGCTCACGGGCGGGGTCGGCCCCTGGATGCCGTTCCAGATGCTGTCGCTTGGCTGGTTCACGATGGGCGCGGGGCTGCTGCCGGGCGCGGACCGGGTCCGGGGGCGGGCTGAGGTGCTGATGCTCGGCGCGTACGGGACGGTCGCCGCGTTCGCCTACGGGACGATCATGAACCTCCAGGGCTGGACCTACATCGGAGGGCTTTCCTCCGGTATCTCCTTCCAGCCCGGTGACCCGGTCCACGACAATCTGATCCGCTTCCTCGCCTACTGCGCGGCCACCTCCTTCGGCTGGGACCTGGGCCGGGCGGCCCTCACCCTCGTACTGACCCTCACCCTCGGCCCCACCGTCCTGCGCGCCCTCCGCCGGGCGACCCGTCGGGCGGCCTTCGAGTCCCCCGCCGCCTTCGAGCCCCCCGCGCCGGCCGACGTACCGCCGGGAGCCCGGGGCCGCCAGGGGTGACCCTCGCCCGTGCGCGCGTCCGTGGTGCGCGCGCCCCGCGTACCCAAGGGTCCGTCCTCAAACGCCGGACGGGCTGAGGGTCTTCGGGTGGGCTTCGGGTGGGCTTCGGGTGGGCTTCGAGTGGCGGAACCACGCCCGCCGTTGGATCCTGGCTGAACGCGGCGATCCGCCCCAGGGGGTACGGGGATCACCCCCTGGGGCACGTCCCACGACGCCACTTGGGCCGCGCGGCGACACCGCGCGGGCCCGCGACGCGATGCCATACGTGGGGCATGCCGTGCCGCTACTGGGGCGCGGCCGGGACCGAGGCCCCCTCCTGCGACTCCCCCTGGTCCGGGACCACGGCCTTCTCCGCGGGCTCCGCCCGGGATTCCCCACCGGATTCCACGGCCCTGCCGGACTTCACCGATCCGCCGGACTCCACCGACGCGCCGGACTTCACGGGCTCCCGCGCGGCCGGTACGCCACCCGGCCCCGGCCGCCCTGCCTGCCCCGAGGTTCCTGCCGGCCCCGCTTGACCTGCCTGCGCGGGCTTCTTGATCTGCCCAGACCGCTCCCCCGCCCCCCGCGGCAGCAATTCGCGGCGTCCGGACAGCACATACGTCAGGGCGAAGCCGATGCCCACCACCACGGCGCCGCCGACCGCGTCCAGGATCCAGTGGTTCGCGGTACCGACGATCACCGCGAGTGTGATGAGCGGGTGGATCAGGCCGAGCAGCTTCATCCACATCTTCGGTGCGAGCATCACCACGACCACACCGCACCACAGCGACCAGCCGAAGTGCAGCGACGGCATCGCCGCGTACTGGTTGGTGACCGCCGTCATCGCCCCGAACTCCGGCTTGGCGAGATCCTGGGTCTTGTGGACCGTGTCGATGAAGCCCATGCCGGGCATCAGCCGCGGCGGTGACAGCGGATAGAGCCAGAATCCGACCAGCGCGAGCACGGTCGCGAAGGCGAGCGCCGAGCGCGCCCAGCGGAAGTCGGCGGGGCGTCGGACGTAGAGGAGCCCGAGGATGATCAGCGGGATGGGGAAGTGGAACGACGTGTAGTAGAAGTTGAAGAAGTCCTCCAGCCACTCCACCTTCACCACCGCGTGATTGAACCAGTGCTCGATGTCGATGCCGAGCGCCTGCTCGATGGAGTTGATCTGGTTGCCGTGCTCCTGGGCGGAGTCGACGCTGCCGGTCGCGGCGAGGCGGATGCGCGAGTAGATCGAGTAGCCGACCCGGATCCCGATCAGTTCGAGCAGCAGATTCGGCCGGGTCACCACCCGCCGCCAGACCGGCAGCAGCGGGACCCGGCTCCAGCGGGACGGCAGCGGCTTGACGTGGTCGGTGGGTACGGGACGTCTGAAGTGCGGGTCCGTACGCGACAGGAACGGCACCGCGCAGGCCGCCGCGAGCGCCGCGATCAGGATGGCGTTGTCCCGGAGGGGCGCGGTCACCACGATGTTCGGGAGCAGCATCTTGCCCGGCAGCGAGACCGTGGCGATGACCAGGAACGGCCAGAGCATCCGGTCGGAGGCCCGCTTGCCGACCCGGCCGACGGCGGCCAGCAGCAGCCACAGCACCTGGTGCTGCCAGGTGGTGGGCGAGACGGCGACGGCGACGCACCCGGTCAGCGCGACGGCGAGCAGCAGTTGCCCGTCCTTGGCGCAGCGGATGGCGCGGCGCAGTCCGAACCAGGCCACGGCGGCGGCCAGCACCAGATAGAGCGCGATCTCCAGGGGCCCTTCCAGGCCCAGCCGGAGAAGGGCGCCGTGCAGGGACTGGTTGGCGAGACCGTCGGGCCGGTTGCCGAGCCCGGCGCCGGCCACATGGTGCACCCAGTACGCCCAGGAATCGCTCGGCATCGCGGCCCACGCGAGCGCCGTACAGGCGGCGAAGGTCGCGCCGGAGGTGAGGGCCGCGCGCCGGCGGCCGGTGAACCAGAGCAGCGGCAGGAAGAGCACCACCGTCGGCTGGAGGGCCGCGGCGACACCGATCAGCAGCCCCGATGACCGCTCACCGCGCGCCACGAAGCAGCCGAGGAGGACGAGCAGAACGGGGATGATGCTGGTCTGGCCGAGGTAGAAGCTGTTGCGCACCGGCAGCGAGAGCATGAGCACACTGATCGCGATCGGGGCCGCGAGGAGGGTGCTGCGGCGCGACACCGGCCCCGGCAGGGCGCGGGCGACGACCAGGCCGATACCGACGACGAGCAGCAGGGTGCCGAAGGTCCAGGCGACGCCGAGGCTCTGCTCGGCCGAGCGCGCGAGCGGTTTGAGCACCAGTCCCGCGAACGGAGTGCCGGTGAACCGGTCGGTGTCGTAGAGCGAGCCCGCGACGCGCAGGACACCGTTCTCGCCGAGCCAGGTCTCCAGGTCGATCAGCCGCTCACCGGGGGGCTGACGCAGGACCGCCACCGCCTGCCGTATGGCGAGGACGGCGGCCACGAGCCACAGCGCGATCCGTGCCGCACCCATCCTCGAACCCGTCGTCACACTCCCGCGCACGCTGTGCTCCGCGTTCGCCACGTCGCGCCGCGCCTCCCCTACGATCTGTACGATCTGTTACGTTCCTGATTTTCCGGCTCACAGAGCCTCGCACTACCTGCTCGAAGAGACTCAGGCAACCCCATCTTTGCCTGACAGTCACCCCGTTTTGGTCGGATATCACACCGGCCGCCATCGGGGCCGGCGCACAGGAGGCATGCCGGGGAACATACAAGAAGCCGGGCACTCTCCAGTGCCGCACCGGCGTGGCCAGGGGCCGGCGCCCCCGGTCGGCTTAGGTTGAGCGTATGAATCAGGACACCCCTCAGGGCCGGTTCGAGGACCGGCTTCATGACCAGTGGACCGAGGTGGACCGGTATGTCACCGGCCTTCTCGCTCCCGACGACGACGCGCTCACCGCCGCCCTCGCGGCGAGCCGTGCGGCCGGGCTCCCCGAGATCGCCGTCGCGGGCAACCAGGGCAAGCTGCTGCACCTGCTGACCCTGGCGATCGGCGCCCGGACCGTGCTGGAGATCGGCACCCTCGGCGGGTACAGCACGATCTGGCTGGCACGGGCGCTGCCGGCGGGCGGGCGTCTGATCTCCCTCGAGTACAGCCGGACCCACGCCGATGTGGCC
>NZ_JBSGUP010000273.1:0-10369 GCF_053607985.1 Streptomyces sp. NPDC055078 | reverse complement strand
GTGGTGGGGGGCGCCGGAGTCGACGGCACAGGACTCGACGACAGAGGATTCGACGGCACAGGACCCCCCGCCCCGTCGCACTCCCCCAGGAAGCGCACCCGGTCCCCCGCGCCGAGCCGCCGCGCCAGTGCGGTCAGTTCGGCGCGCTCCGGGCCGTCGCCCGCGACCAGGAGGCGGGCGCCTGGCAGGGCCGCGACAGCGCGTACGAGCAGGTCGAAGCGTTTGCCGGGGACCAGCCGGCCCACCCCGCCGACGACGAAGGCGTCCGGCGGGACGCCGAGCCGGGTGCGGACGGCGGACCGGGCGGCCGGGTCGTGGCCAAAGCGGGCCGCGTCGATGCCGTTGGGGACGACATGGATACGCGCGGGCGGTACGCCCCACTCGCGCAGCCGCCCCGCCACCGTGTCCGAGACGGCGACGGTCGCCGACCCCAGCCGCTCCGTGCCGAGATACAGCGCCCGGGTCGGGCGGGTCAGCGGGCGGCCCTCGATCTCGTCACGGCCGAGCGAGTGCTCGGTGGCGACGGTGGCGCGGACGCCCGCGAGCCGGGCGGCGATCCGCCCGTAGACACAGGCGCGGTAGAGATGGGTGTGCACGAGGTCGTAGCGGCCCCGCCGGATCAGCCGGGTGAGCCGGGGCAGTGCCCCGAGGTCCCGGTTGCCGCCCATGCCGAGGTGCAGCACCTCGACGCCGTCCGCGCGCAGTCCGTCGGCGACCGGCCCCGGATTGGTCAGGGTCACCACGTCGCACTCCAGGGGAAGGTGGCGCAGCAGCAGCCGCAACTGCTGCTCCGCGCCGCCGATCCCGAGCCCGGTGATGACATGCAGTGCCCGCATCCGCCTCACAGCCCCAGCCGGTGGCGCAGCCGCTTCACCCGCAGCCGGGCGCCCCGGTCGGCCTGGCTGATGTGCGTACGGGCGAGGGCGTACGGGCCCGCCAGCTCGGCGGGCGGGCGGATGGCGCAGCCGTAGGAGTACCCGGCGTCGCGGACGGCCTGGACGACCCGCGCGTCGACGGTTCCGTACGGATAGCAGAAGCCCTCAGGGGCGGTACCGGTCAGTTCGCGCAGCCATTCGCGGCTGCGCCAGGTCTCCTGGCGCAGTACGTCCCCTTCGGTGTCCGTCAGATCGACGTGGTAGAGCCCGTGGGAGGCGATCTCCGTGCCGGACTCGGCGGCGGCGCGGATGCCGTCGCCGTCCAGCAGCGGGCGGCGCGGGCCCTCCAGGTCCCAGGCGTTGCTGCCGTCGAGCCTGCCGGGCAGGACGAACAGGGTCGCCGTACAGCCGTGGTGGCGCAGGACGGGCAGTGCCGCGTCCAGGAAGTCGGCGTAGCCGTCGTCGAAGGTCAGACCGACCAGCCCCTGGGCCCGGCCCTCCGCGTGGGCGCGCAGCAGGGCGGCGACACCGACGCCGGTGAGCCCGCGACGGCGCAGCCGGCCGAGCTGGAGGTCGAGGCGGTCGGGGGCGACGACGATGCCGTAGGGGTCGTCGGCCGGGTCGGAGATCGAGTGGTACATCAGGACCCACGGCCGGGCGGAGGCGTACGGGGCAGGGGGGCGACCGGTCGTCGCCGTCTCAGCGGACATGACGGATCCTCTGTCGGGTGAGGTCCAGCAGGTGGATGATCTCGGGGGCCCGGACGGCGAGCCCGGTGACGATGAAGACGGCGGGCACCAGCAGCGCGCCGACAGCTAGTCCGAGCAGCGGATCCGGTGTCAGCGGGCCCGCGAACCACCCGGCGGACGCGGCGGCCGAGGCCGCGACGGCGAGCCGGCCGAGCGCGCGGGCGATGGCGCGCACCTCGATGGAGACGATCCGGGAGCCGAGGCCGAACAGCAGCAGCAGCGCGGTGGTGGTGATGCCGAGCGCGTTGGCGGCGGCGATCCCGTACACGCCCCACGCGCCGACGGCGGCAGTGCCCGCGACGGTGGTGACGACGAGTCCCCCGGCCATCGCGGCGGCCGGGTACCAGGTGGGCCGCCCGGAGGAGAAGAACGGGCGGCCGAGCGCGCCGACCAGGCAGTGCCCGAGCAGTCCGGCGGCGTACACCCGCATGACGGTGGCGGTGGTCTCGGTGTCCCGCGCGTCGAACGCCCCGCGCTCGAAGAGGACTTCGACTATCTGGGGGGCGTAGCCGAGGATCAGCGCGGTGCCGAGCAGGACGACGAGGCCCGCGAGCGCGAGGTCGTTCTCGACCCGGCGGCGGGCGCGTTCCCGGTCGCCCTCGGCGATCGCGCGGGCGACGACGGGGAAGGTAACCGTGCAGAACATCAGCGAGAGCACCATCGGCATCTGCGCGACCTTCTGGGCGTAGTTGAGATGGGAGATCGCGCCGCCGGGGAGGGAGGAGGCGAGGAAGCGTTCGACGAGGACCTGTGACTGCCGGCTGACGGCGAAGAGCACGATGGGCGCGAGGACGGCGAGTCCGCTGAGGGAGAGGGGGGAGAGGGGGGAGTGCGCGCCGCGCCGGGTGCTCGCGGGGGCTGCGGTGGTTGCAGGGGCTGCGGTGGGTCCGGTGCTGCCGGTGCACCCGATGCCGGCGTGGCCCCCGGTGCTCGCGTGGCGCCCGGTGCTTTCGTGACCCTCGGTGCTGGCGCGGCCCTCGGTACGTGCGTGCCGCCCGGTGTTCCGGCGCCGACCGGTCAGCCGGGGCGTCCGCACATGGCGGAGAAAGGTGGGCAGTTGCGCCAGGATCATCAGCACACCGCCGACGGCGACTCCGGCCGCCGCCGCCCGTACGCCCCACAGGGTGTGCAGGGCGAGGGTGGTGGCGATGATGCCGGCGTTGTACGCGACATACACGCCCGCCGGGGGGACGAAGCGGCCGTGCGCGCGGAGTGCGGCGCTGAAGTATCCGGCGACCCCGAAGGTGAGGACGGACAGCGCGGTCAGCCGGGTGCAGTCGACGGCGAGCCCGGGATCGGCGAAGCCGGGGGCGAGGACGCCGACGAACAGGGGCGCGCACACGATCAGCAGCCCGGTCGCACAGGCCAGCCAGACGAGCAGCCGGGGCAGGGTGACGGCCACCAGTTCCCGTACGGCGTCCCGGTCGGCCGCCCGGCGGGCGAGCGCCTGGCTGAAGGCCGGCACCAGGAGCAGCGCCATCGCGTCCTCGATGAGCAGGGTGGCCGCCATCTCCGGGACGGTCCACGCGATGAGGAACGCGTCGCTCTCGGTGCTCGCGCCGAAGACCCGGGCGATCGCCTGATCCCGTACGAGCCCGAACAGCGCCCCGGCGAGGGTCAGTCCGGCGGTGACGGCCGCCGCCCGTGCGAGCACATTGCCCAGCCGGGAGGGGGCGGCTCCGCTGTCGGGCACCTCCGTCGCGGCCCCGGGCGGGCCCGGAAGGCCGGCGCCGGGGTCCAGCAGGGGCTCCGGCCTGGGGTCCGGCAGGGGTTCCGGCCCGGGGGCGGGCCGGGTGTCCGGACCGGCGCGGAGGACTTCCGGGGCCGGGCGCGGGAGACCCACCGGGTCGGTCCGCTCGGCTCTCCGGCCGGGTGTGGCACTGTCCGTGCGGCCGGACGCGGAACCGCCCGTACGACCGGACGCGGTCCCGTCCGTACGGCCGGACGCGGTCCCGTCCGTACGGCCGGACGCGGTCCCGTCCGTACGGCCGCGCGCAGGCACCCTCGCCGTGCGTACGCCCGGCCCGCCCCCGGGCACAGGCCCGGGCCCCGGCCCCGGCAGCGGCCCCCGCAGCGACGTGCCACCCGGCGCGTTCTCGTCCCGTGCCCCGGTCCCCGGGCTCGCGGTCGTGTCGCTCATGGGGCCGCCGTCCCGCCACGCGCGGAGGCGCGCGGGGCGAGGGCCCACCAGCCGGCCAGGCCGAGGACGACTCCGGTCAGTACGGTCGACGGGCCGCCGATGTCGGCGTAGAGGAAGTCGACGGTCTGCCAGACCAGCAGGGCGACGGCGGCCAGTCCGCAATCCGTCTGCCCCCGGGCCGAGCGCCCGCCGTCCGACGGCGAACCGCGCCCCCGGTGTGCGCGTGCCAGCCGGCGGACGCCCCCGGCGAGGAGGGCGGCCCAGCTCGCGGCGAAGGCGGTGACGCCGATGAGGCCCTGTTCGCTGAGGATCAGGAGGTACATGTTGTGGGGTGAGAGCAGGGGCTGCTTGTGGAAGGACTGGCCCGCGCCCGCCGTGTCGCTGCCGGAGGAGAGGCCGACGGAGGAGTGGCCGTCGCGGTGGGCGGGGAAGCCCTTGAGGCCGACGCCGGTCGCGGGCTCCTCGCGCCACATGCTGGTGGCGGCGGCCCACATCGAGTACCGGTCGGTGACCGAGCGGTCGGGGGCGGCCGTCACCTGGGTGATGCTGCCGAGGCGCTGGGCGATCAGGTCGGTGCCGACGCCGAAGCCGCCGACGAGGACGACGCAGACGGCGGTGACGACGGCGAGTGCCCGCAGCGCCTGGCGGAGCCCGGTCAGCAGGATCATGGCGAAGGCGGCGACGGCGGTGGCGATCCACGCGCCCCGGCTGAAGGAGAGCGCGAGCGGCACGGTGAGCGCGGCGGTCGCGGCCAGGGCGGCGGGGCGCAGCCAGCGGGGGGCGCCGGGGGGCGGGCGGAGTGCGAGGGCGGCGGCGGCGAGGAGTCCGTAGGCGACGACGGTGGCCATGCCCATGACGTCGGAGGGGCCGAAGGTGCCGACCGCCCGGATGTCCTCGCCCATATAGGACGCGCCGGTCGCGGTGGCGTACTGATGGACCCCGATCGCGCCCTGGACGAGCGCGAGGACGGCGAGCGCCCCGGCGACGATCCGGAAGTCGCGGGCGTCGCGGACGAGGAGGACGACGGCGATCGGTACGAGGACGAAGACCTGGAGATAGCGCGCGAATCCGGGCAGGGCTGCGACCGGGTCGGCGGCGGTGACGGTGGCGACGGCGATCGCGACGGCGGGCAGCGCGAGCACGACGGCCGCGGCGGGGCTCAGCGGCCTGGCCCGGGTCCTCACCACCCGGACCAGACAGAAGAGCACCAGTGCGCCCGAGGCCACGTCGGCGGGCGCGAGCGAGCCGGACCCGGCCTCCGTACCGGCGGGCAGGGGGGCCGCGAGCAGCAGGACGGTGACCAGGAGCGGCAGCAGCGGCCAGTGGCGCGACATGACGGCGCGCGTCCTGGAGGGGCCCGTGGGCACGGCGGCCCAGGTCACGGTCATGCTCAGCTGCCTCCGAGCCGGAACAGCGACGCGGCGGTACGCGCCAGGATGCACAGGTCCCCCCAGGGCGACCAGGTGTCGATGTAGTGGTTGTCGAAGCGGGCGCGCTCCTCGATGGAGGTGTCGCCGCGCAGCCCGTTGACCTGGGCGAGGCCGGTGATCCCGACGGGCATCCGGTGGCGGGCCCGGTAGCCGGGGTGGGCGAGGCCGAACCGGTCGACGAAGTAGGGCCGTTCGGGCCGGGGCCCGACCAGGCTCATATCGCCGCGCAGCACATTCCACAGCTGCGGCAGCTCATCGAGGGAGGTGCGCCGCAGCACACTGCCGGTGGTGGACATCCGCCGGTCGTAGGCGACGTTCCAGCGGGTGCGGGACTCGTGTTCGTCGGCGGGGCACAGGGTGCGGAACTTCAGCAGGGTGAACGGTTGTCCGTCCAGGCCGACGCGCTCCTGCCGGAAGATGACACCGGGCCCGTCGGCGATGCGTACGGCCAGTGCGCACAGCGCCATCACGGGGGCGGCGATCAGCAGCGCGAGCGAGGCGACGACGGTGTCGATGACCCGTTTGACCACGCGGGCGACGGGCCGGTGCAGCCCGCTGTGCAGCGGTCGTACGGAGAATCCCCACAGGTGGTCCTGGCCGGCCGCCCGCCGCCAGGTGCTGCCGGTGGCCGCGCCGCCGTCCACCAGCCAGAGCCGGCAGCCGTGTTCGGTGAACAGCGCGATGACGGCGGCGGACTCCGGGTCGCGGCCCGGCTGCTCGGTGAAGACGGCGTGGCGGACGGAGTTCTGGATGACGGCGAGGCTGATGTCCTGCCGGGTCGAGAGCACCGGGAGCGTCCCGGGCACGGGCGCGGACGGGGACGGGGCGGCGTCGACCTGGCCGACCGGCCGCATCCCGTACTCCGCGTGGTCGTAGAGCGCGTCCGTCACCTGCTGGGCGAGCGTGCCCCGGCCGACGATGAGGACCGACTGCGGGCGGCGGGCGGCCGACCTGCGCCGGACGCGGTGGACCAGCGCCCGGCCGCCGCAGCAGAGCGCGGTCTGCGCGCCGACGGCGAGGGCGAGTTCGCGCCAGCCGGTCGCGTACCGGGGGTCGTACGCCCCCAGTGCCTCGGCGACGGCGAGCCACTGCACCAGCAGGAGGCCGCAGACGGCGGGTACGTCGGTGAGCGCCGACGGGGACAGGGCCGGGCGGTAGAGGCCGCGGCAGGCGTAGAGCGCGGGCTGGGCGAGGGCGAGCAGGGCCAGGACGGCCGTGGGCCAGGGCAGCGGCGGCAGCAGGGCCACGGTGAGCGCGAGGGCGAGCACATCGGCCGCGATGAGAGCGGCGGCCGGTCCCGGCCGGCCGGTGCCGCGCGGCCCGAGGGGGGCGGCCCCCCGCCGGGTGGTGTGGCGCGGCGGGTGCACGGTGGCCGTCGTGAGGACCGCCGGTACCGCCATCGTTCGGGTGTGGGGCGCGGGAACACTCTCCGTCGTCATCGTGTGGCGCTCTTCCTCGTCATGGGATGGGGCGGACCCAGCAGGTCCTGGTAGAGCCCGGTGACGGCGGCGGCCGTCGTCCGTACGTCGCAGGTCGCCCGCGTGTGGGCCGCCGCCTGGCGGCCGAGTTCGGCCCGCAGCGCGGGGTCCGTCAGCAGTGCGGTGAGCGCGGCGGCGAGGGCCCGGGGATCGTCCGGCGGTACGAGGCTGTGGGTGTGGTGGCCGGGGGGCAGGCTCTCGCCGGCGCCGCTGACCTCGGTGAGGACCACGGGCCGCCCGCAGGCCATGGCCTCCAGGGGGGCGAGCGCCATGCCTTCCCAGCGGGACGGGAGGGCGACGAGATCGGCGGCGCGCAGCCATGGCCGGGGGTCGGGGACGGCCCCGGCGAAGACGACGTCCGGCGGCGCGGCGCGGGTGAGGGGTTCGCGGTCGGGGCCGTCACCGACGAGCAGCAGCCGGGCGCCGGGGACGGCGGCGCGCACCGCGGGCCAGGCGCTCAGCAGGACGTCCTGGCCCTTCTGGCGGCACAGGCGTCCCACGCACACCACGAGGGGCGCGTCGCCGGGGATACCGGTGCGCCGTTCCAGCCCGGCGCGTTCGGCCGTACGGTCGAGATCGCCGCCGGGAGCGTAGTGGCCGAGGTCCACGCCGTTGCGGATCACGGCCCAGCGGGCGGCGATCCCGGCGTCCTCCCCCGCCCGCCGCTCGCTCTCGCTGACGCACAGGGTGCGGGTGGACCAGCGGGCCCCGTACCGCTCCCACCGCAGCGCGAGCCGGGCGGCGCGGCCCTCGACGGCGTCGAAGGACCAGGCGTGGGGCTGGAAGACGGTCGGCAGCCGGCCGCGGACGGCGAGCCGGGCGGCGAGTCCGGCCTTGGCGCTGTGGGCGTGCACCAGTTGGGGGGCGACGCGGCGGATGAGGCGTGCGGCGGTGAGGACTTCGGCGGCGAGGCGGGGGCCCGGCGCGCGTACGGCGTGCCAGGGGTGCACGCGCGCGCCCGCCGCCCTGGCCCGGTCGGCCAGTTCCCCGCCGGGCGGGCAGGCCACGACGGTACGGATGCCCTCGGCGGTCTGTGCCCTGACCAGGTCGGTGACGACGCGTGCGACTCCCCCCTCCACCGGCTGGACCAGATGGAGAATCGTCGGTGGGTCCGGCTGGCTCGGCTCGGTCCGGGTCTGTTGCGGCACGTGCGGCTCTCTTGGTGCGTGGGCTGCGGGACTTGACGCGGGTGATGCATGGACTGCGGGGGACGGGGGGGATTACGGAGGACTGCGGGGGGCTACGGGGGACTGCGGGTCTGGCGCGGGAGGTGCGCGGGCTTCGGGGACTACGGGGACTACGGGTCTGGCACGGGAGGTGCGCGGGCTTCGGGGACTGCGGGGACTACGGGCTTGGCGCGGGCGGGCTGCGCCGCGGTGGTACTCAGCGGCGCGTGTCCGCCTGTACGAAGAGAACGCCGAGGGCATATCCGAGGTTTTCGGCATGGAACCGGAAATTCAGATGGGTGCCCCCTGCCCACAGAGCCGGGTCGATGGCGAATACATCGGAGTCGTATCCAAGGGTGTTCACATGGGCCGGTTGTCGTTTCATCGCACTATCGGGTCCGGTGATGGTGGAATTCATGACATCGGTCGCGGGATTCGCCGAGTCGCTGATACCGGTCCAGTCATTGATACCGAATGTCTTTCCGGTATCCGCTCGCACCTCCACCGTGTCGCCCGCCCGGCCGCGGTCCCCGTCGTAGGCGACGAAACCCACCCGGCCGCTCGCCCGCGCGGGAATGCGCAGCCCGGGAAGCGTGAACTCCTGGCTCTTCCGCCCGGCGTTCAGCGTCTCGAATCCGTCCCACAGCGAGAGCTGGCGCAGTGGTTCGTCGCTGTTCTCATAAGCGACGACAAGGGTCCAGCCGCCCCAGGAACCGACGGCAGAGTGCCCCATCGCCACATTGATCTGGGCGACGGTGTAGAGACCGGAACCGCTCTGCCGCACCAGCGGTGTGATGTCGGCCGACGCCTGGAACGCGTCGCTGCCGTCCGCGTCCCGGTGGGCGATACGGGTGTCCGCGAGAACTGCTTTGTATCTCCCGCCCGGTTCGGCGATCAGAACGCGCCCATTGTCCTTGGGCGGTTTCTGCTCACCGACCCTCAGGTTTCCGCCCCAGTACAGCCGGGCGTAGGTCACCTTCGAGTTCTTCGGCAACGTCAGTTCGGCGCGGCTGGAGTTGTAGGTGTTGGGGTCGTCGTCCTCGTCCACGTAGAACATCTCGAAGTCGCTGTTGGCCCCGGCCGCGCCCGCCCTGACGGCGGAGCAGGAGGCTGTGGAAGGGGACTTCGGGGTACGGCAGGTGATGGCGGAGTTGGCGGCGCGGACGATACCGCCGTGCTGTACCGCCTGATAGCGCTGGGCGAACGGAATTCGAGGCGATTCGCCGACCGGGGCACCCGCGGCGGGAACCGGAGCGGCCGAGAACGCCAGCAGGAACATCGCCCCCAGGGCGCCACGTACGGCGTAGCCCATCGGCAGCGGCATGACTGGCCCTCCGTGGTCGATCAACATGACAAAATCAGGAGTGCACTTTGTCAGAAAGCTAGTTGGAAATCACGTCTGACCCGCCGTACACCCATCCGGAGGTGATCCGCGGCGGGTCACGCCTTTACCGGAATAGGCTTTCGGGGTGATGACCCACATCTCTTTACCGGCCGGGTCGTTGATTGTTTCCCCGTTTCTCGGTTTCCCGGACCGGAAAGGGGTCGCCGCGCTCCACCGCGTCCATCCGACGCGCGCCCGTCCGACCGCCGACCATCCGCCCGGCAGCCGTCCGACCGGCACCCGGTCGGCCGAGCCGACGCCGGCCGCATGGACCGGGTGATCGCACCATCAGTTGATACGAGAAGTCGGGCAGGGGTTTCCGCCATGGCCGGGTCTCGTTACGCAGGCCGACGGTGGCGACGATCGTCACCGGAGAAAGGGATGCGAAGACATGAAGTACACGAGGGTTGCCGCGGTCATCGCCGGTTCGGTGGCCGCGCTCGGCGTGGCGTCTCCCGCGATGGCGGCGAACGCGCCGGCCATGCCGCCCATGAGCCTGAACGGCGGTCTCGCCGAGGCCACCGCCGCGACGCCGCTGCTGAACGGCGGCAGCGGAAACGTCGTCAAGGACGTCGTGGACACCGCGACCAGCCTGAACAACGTCAGGGGCGATGTCCCGGAGCACGCGCTGAAGACGGCCGCCTCCCTCACCCCGATGCTGGGCGGCATCTCCATGGGCGGCTGAACGCCCCCCTCGTCCCCGCCGGCGGTATGACCCCCTGGTCCGAATCCCGTAACGCGAAGTTGTAGTGCGAAGCCGTAGTGCGATCCCGTAGTGCGCCGAGTGTCACGCGCGGGGCCATTGGGGTGAACCGGCGGAACCAATCACCCGGGGCGCAGTTGCTCAGGGCGCTCCAGCAGTGGGCATCCACGAAACAGAAGGACGGAACATGTTCAAAAAGGTTATGGCGACCGCGGTGGTCTCCCTCTCCGTAGTGGGCGCGGGCGCCGCGATGGCCGCCCCGGCCATGGCCATCGGCAACGACAACGGCACCACGTCGGTCAGCGGCAACGGCGCCAAGCAGGCGTACGGCAACCAGAAGACGCACGGCGACATGAGCCCGCAGATGGCCCTCGTCCAGGGCTCCCTGAACAAGCCCTGCATCGGCCTGCCCGCCAAGGCGAACGTCGGCTCCCTCATCGGCGT
>NZ_JBSGUP010000272.1:0-10376 GCF_053607985.1 Streptomyces sp. NPDC055078 | reverse complement strand
GGTAGGGCTCGTCGTCGCCGGAGCGCTGAGCGTCCAGTTCGGCGCGTCCGTCGCCGTACTGCTCATGCCGCGCGCCGGTGCCCTCGGCGTGGTCAGCCTGCGGCTCGCCCTCGCCGCCGTGGTGCTGGTGGCCGTCTGCCGCCCGAAGCTGCGGGGGTACGCCCGCGCCGACTGGGGCACGGTGGTGGCTTTCGGCGCGGCCATGGCGGGGATGAACGTCCTCTTCTACCAGGCCGTCGACCGAATACCCCTCGGCGCGGCGGTGACCCTGGAGGTGCTGGGGCCGCTCGCGCTGTCCGTGATCGTGTCGCGGCGGCTGGTCAACCTCGTGTGGGCGGGTCTCGCGCTCGGCGGCGTACTCCTCCTCAGCGGCGGCGGCCTCGACCGGCTCGACCCGGTGGGCGCGCTGTTCGCGCTGGCGGCGGGCGTGATGTGGGCCACGTACATCGTCTTCAGCGCCCGCACCGGACGGCGCTTCCCGCAGGCCGACGGGCTGGCCCTGGCACTGGTGGTCGGCGCGGTCCTGACCCTGCCGCTGGGCCTCGCCGAGTCCGGGAGCAAGCTGATCCAGCCGTCGATCCTCGGGCTCGGGCTCGCCGTCGCGCTGCTGTCGTCGGTCCTGCCGTACACCCTGGAACTGCTCGCCCTGCGCAGGCTGCCCGCCCCCACCTTCGCGGTGCTGATGAGCCTGGAGCCCGCGATCGCGGCGATGGCCGGGTTCCTCGTACTGAACCAGGCGCTGGCACCGGCCGATGCGCTCGCCATCGCCCTGGTGATCGCCGCGAGCATAGGGGCCGTACGGACGCAGGTGGGCGGCCGGACGCGGACGGGCGGCGACAAGCGGCGTACGGCGGGGAAGTAGGGCAGGCGCGGGCGAGCGGCCGCACCTGGCGAACGGCCGGGAGGTAGTGCGGGCGCGGGTGGCAAACGGCACCCGGCGTACCGCCGCCGGGAAGCGGGACCGGCCCGGCCCCTCGTATCCGGCCCGGCGGAGAGGGGATCGGCCCTCAGGGGCAGCACGGAGGCCCGCCCGAGGCCCGCCCCGCCCTCAGGGGCAGCACGGAGACCCGCCCCGCCCTCACACGGGCAGTCCGGAGGCCCGCCCCGCCCTCACACGGGCAGTCCGGAGGCCCGCCCCGCCCTCACACGGGCAGTCCGGAGGCCCGCCCCGTCCTCAGGGGCAGCACGGAGGCCCGCTCCGGAGGCCCGCCCGGCCCCTCGCCGGCTGCCCGGACCGCCCCCATCCGCCGCGAAAGGGGTCCGTCCGCCGCGAAACCGCCCCCGATCGCGTATCCGTCGCTCCCGGGTCTCCCCAAGCCGTGCGGTCAGCCGCGATTCTGGCCGTCCACACAGCGAGGGGGCCCACGGTGTTCCACAGCCAGTACGCCGACATCCAGCTCGTCGACGAGCCGATCCACCGGGCCGTCCTCGGCCGCGCCGCCGCGTTCGGCGAGACGCCCGCCCTGATCGACGGCGTCAACGGCACCGTCGTCAGCTATGCCCAACTCGACCTCCAGCACCGCCGGATCGCCGCCGCCCTCGCCGACGCGGGGGTGCACAAGGGGGATGTCCTGGCCCTGCACAGCCCCAACTCGGTCGCGTACCCCGGTGTCTTCCACGGGGCGACCCGCGCGGGCGCGTCGGTCACCACCGTGCATCCGCTCGCCACGGCCGAGGAGGTCGCGAAGCAGCTCAGGGACTGCGCGGCCCGCTGGATCGTCACCGTCTCACCGCTCCTCGGGGCCGCGCGCAGGGCCGCCGAACTCGTCGCGGGCATCGAGGAGATCTTCGTCTGTGACCGCTCCGTGGGACACCGCAGCATCCTCGACCTGACCGGCTCGACCGCGCCCGAACCCGAGGTCGCCATCGACCCGGCCACCGACATCGCGGCCCTGCCGTACTCATCGGGCACCACCGGCCTGCCCAAGGGCGTCATGCTCACCCACCGCTCCATGGCCACCAACCTCGCCCAGATCCACCCGCTGCTGCCGACGAAGCCCGGCGACCGCATCCTCGCCGTCCTGCCGTTCTTCCATATCTACGGCCTCACCGCGCTGATGAACGCCCCGCTGCGGAACGGCGCGACCGTCGTCGTCCTGCCGCGCTTCGACCTCGACACCTTCCTCGGCGTGATCGAGAAGCACCGCATCACCGGTCTGTACGTCGCCCCGCCGATCGTGCTCGCGCTCGCCAAACACCCGGCGGTCACGCGGTACGACCTCTCCTCGCTGGAGTACATCATCTGCGCGGCGGCCCCGCTGGACGCCCAACTGGCCGCCGCCTGCTCCCGGCGGCTCGGTCTCCCGCCCATCGGCCAGGCGTACGGCATGACGGAACTCTCACCCGGCACCCATGCCGTACCCATCGGCGCGGCAGACCCGCCGCCGGGCAGTGTCGGCAAGCTGATGCCTTCGACCGGGATGCGGCTGCTGTCCCTGGACGGTCCGGCCGGCCGGGACGCCGCGCCCGGCGAGCGGGGAGAGATCGCCATACGCGGCCCACAGGTGATGAAGGGCTACCTCGGCCGTCCCGACGCCACCGCCGCGATGATCGACGCGGACGGCTGGCTGCACACGGGCGATGTCGGCCGCGTCGACGCGGACGGCTGGCTCTATGTCGTCGACCGGGTCAAGGAGCTGATCAAATACAAGGGTTACCAGGTCGCGCCCGCCGAACTGGAGGCGGTTCTGATCACCCATGAGCAGATCGCGGACGCGGCGGTCATCGGGGTCCGGGACGCGGACGGCTCCGAGATCCCCCAGGCGTTCGTCGTACGGCAGCGGGACGCCGACGGCCTCACCGCCGACGAGGTGATGTCCTACGTCGCGGACCGCGTCGCTCCGTACAAGCGGATCCGCCGCGTCGCCTTCATCGGCGCGGTCCCCCGCGCGGCCTCCGGGAAGATCCTGCGCCGCGAGCTGAGAGCCCGGGAGGACGGCTGACCGCACCCGCCACCCGGTCACCCGGGCGTCGGCCGAACAGGACGGGACGCCCTACGGCAGGCGCAGGTTGCGTACCGCGCAGCGGATACCGGGAGCGCCCGCGAGTTTTGCGTCGACCGTGACCAGTTCGGCCCGGAGCAGTTCGGCGAGGGCGATGTACGAGGCGTCGTACGGCCACATGTTGTGGCGCAGCTGCCAGATGCGGGGGAGCAGCGGCACATGGTCGTACCGCTTCAGTGACATGCGCCCCAGGAGGCCGAGGGCCCGCTCGGCCTCGTCCTCCGGCAGCTTCCGGCCACGCGCCAGGCCGCGCAGCACGGAGGCGCACTCCAGGTCGACCGCGTACGGGGCCGCGAGGACGTGGCCCGTGGTGTGGGCCCGTACCTCGTCGGCCAGGTCGTCCGAACCGACGAGGAACTCGACGAGCGCGGATGTGTCCAGGACGAGCACGCTCATCCGCGGGCCTCGCGCATCTCCGCGATGGTGTCGGTGATGTCGTCTGCCGTGACCCGGCCGCGCGCGGCGATGGAGCGAGCTTCCTCGGCAGCCTCGGCCGGGGTGAGGGCCGAGGCTTCGCCGGTGAGCAGGTGCAGCAGATAGTTCTGGAGGGACTGGCCCGCTCGGGCCGCTCGGACCTTCAGCGTGGTCAGGGTGTCTTCCGGAACATCCCGGACGTGAATGGTAGCCATGCAAGCATTCTAGTCCCACTGCTTGCGCCTGGTCTATTCCTCTGCTGCCGGGTGGTTGGTGGGACGTCTGGGGCCTCAGCGCCCGCCCGCCGCCTCGTCCGCCGCCCCCGCCGCCCCCGCGAACCCCGGAATCTCCCGCGGGTCACGCGTCCCCGGCCCCACATACCGCGCCGACGGCCGCACCAGCCGCCCCGTCCGCTTCTGCTCCAGGATGTGCGCCGACCACCCCGCCGTACGGGCACAGGTGAACATCGAGGTGAACATGTGCGCCGGGACCTCGGCGAAGTCCAGCACGATCGCCGCCCAGAACTCCACGTTCGTCGCCAGCACCCGGTCCGGGCGGCGGCTGTGCAGCTCCTCCAGCGCGGCCTTCTCCAGCGCCTCGGCGACCTCGAAGCGCGGGGCGGCCAGCTCGCGCGCCGTGCGCCGCAGGACCCGTGCGCGGGGGTCCTCCGCACGGTAGACGCGGTGGCCGAAGCCCATCAGCCGCTCGCCCCGGTCCAGCGCGCCCCGGACGTACCCGGCGGCGTCCCCGGTGCGCTCGATCTCCTCGATCATGCCCAGGACCCGCGAGGGGGCGCCCCCGTGCAGCGGCCCGGACATCGCGCCGACCGCGCCCGACAGTGCCGCCGCCACATCCGCGCCGGTCGAGGCGATCACCCGGGCGGTGAAGGTGGACGCGTTCATCCCGTGCTCGGCGGCCGAGGTCCAGTACGCGTCGACGGCCCGGACATGGCGCGGGTCCGGCTCACCGCGCCAGCGGATCATGAACCGCTCGACCACCGACCGCGCCTTGTCGATCTCCCGCTGTGGCACCATCGGCAGCCCCTGGCCCCGGGCACTCTGTGCCACGTACGACAGCGCCATGACAGCGGCCCGCGCCAGATCCTCCCGGGCCCGCGCCTCGTCGATGTCGAGCAGCGGTTTCAGCCCCCACACCGGGGCGAGCATCGCCAGCGCCGACTGCACATCGATCCGGATGTCCCCGGAGTGCACCGGGATCGGGAACGGCTCGGCGGGCGGCAGCCCCGGCTCGAACGCGCCGTCGACGAGGAGTCCCCACACCTGTCCGAAGGAGACCTGGCCGACGAGATCCTCGATGTCGATCCCTCGGTAGCGGAGCGCGCCGCCCTCCTTGTCGGGTTCGGCGATCTCCGTCTCGAACGCGACGACTCCTTCGAGCCCAGGTACGAAGTCGGACATCAGGCGGCTCCTCACGATACGGACGACAGTGCGGGGTGGACGGTGGTGCGGGTCGACGACGGTGCCATGCGGGCGGTGGTGCGGGTGGACTGCGGTGCGATGCGGACTGTGGTGCGGACTGCGATGCGGGTGGACGGCGATGCGGACGACGGTGCGATACGGGGCGGACTGCGGCTGCGGTGGCGGTCACCCGGGGTGCTGTGCGGCCGGTGTCGCCCGGCCCGCCGGGGCCAGGCACGATATCGGCTGCTGTGGAATGGCCACAGAGGTCGGACTCAAGATTTTGGCGGTTCCGGCTGATGCCGGGAAGCGTGAGATCCGGCACACTGCCCCATCCGGGCGCCAAGGGTTAACGGCACTCGGTGCCGGGCAAACTACGGCCTGCGGCAGGATGGCCCCGTGACCGATGCCGACGCCATTCCGGACCCCGCTGTCATGAGGGAGCAGTACCGCTCCACCCCGCTCCTGGAGACGGATCTCGCCCCGACCCCCATGGGCCAGTTCGCCCGATGGTTCCGCGACGCCACCGCCGCGGGCCTGCACGAGCCGAACGCCATGGCCGTCGCCACCGCCACCCCGGACGGCCGCCCGTCCCAGCGCACCGTGCTGCTGAAGCAGTACGACTCCCGGGGTTTTGTGTTCTACACGAACTACGCCTCCCGCAAGGGCCGGGAGATCGCGGCCAACCCGTATGTCTCGCTGCTCTTCCCCTGGCACCCGATCGCCCGCCAGGTCGTCGTCACGGGCACGGCGTCCCGGACCGGCAGGGACGAGACGGTGGCGTACTTCCGCAGCCGCCCGCACGGCTCGCAGCTCGGCGCCTGGGCGAGCGAGCAGTCGTCCGTGATCGGCTCCCGCGAGGAACTGCTCAGCCGCTACGAGGAACTGGCCGCCCGCCACCCGGAGGGCGAGCAGGTCCCGGCCCCGCCGGAGTGGGGCGGCTTCCGGGTCGTGCCCGAGACGGTCGAGTTCTGGCAGGGCCACGAGAACCGGCTGCACGACCGGCTGCGGTACGTGCCGGCGGACGAGGGCTGGCGGGTGGAGCGGCTGTCGCCCTGAGGGCCGGGTCGTACGGGCCTGTCGCCCTGAGGGGCGCCACCGTAGCGCCCCGCCCCGGGACAGCAGAAACCCGCGGGCTCTGGTCCCTCCTTGCGGAGGGGCCGGCCGGACTTACCGGCGAGCCCGCGGGTCGGTGACTGCTTTGGATTGCGGCGGGAGGCCCGCCGGCTGCACAGAGTGCGACGGCAGGCGTCTAGCCCGCAGTCACCTCACGAGTCCGGAATGCGTACATCTGCCGAACCACCTCCTCTCTTGTGTAAGCCACACACTAGGAACCCCCGGGAAGCGTTTCAACCGAATTAGCCGATCCCTGTGCGAGCCCGTCCGACCCCCTGCGAGCCGTGTGATCCCCGAACGATCCCGCGCGACTCCGGAGCGATCCCGTGCGCTCCCCGTGAGGGCCTGCCGGCGGCATCGATTCACCGGAACCCCGTGTGTGCTGCGTCACCTTCGAGTTGAATGGTCCCACGCGCATCAACTCGCGCGGACGCGTCCTTGCAGGGGGCCGGGATGAGCGCTTCGAAGAGTGGGACGTCCAGCACGCTCGGGCCCGATGAGCCGGAGCGGGAGAGCACGGGGCCTGAGCCGGGATCGGAGCTGCTGGCCGCGCTGCTGGACGGCATGGACGCCGCGCTCTGCGCCTTCGACGCGGACGGCACCGTCACCCACTGGAACCGGGAGGCCGGGCGCATCCTCGGCTGGTCGCCGGAGGAGGCCGTCGGGCGGCGCGGGTTCGCCGGGTGGGCGGCCAGGGCTGCGGACGCCGGTGAGGTGGAGGGGCGGCTGATGGCCGCCATGGACGCGCCGGGGCGGCAGGTCCATGAGTTCGCGCTGCTGCGCAAGGACGGCGGACGGGTGCTCGTACGGACCCAGTCGGCGCGGGTGCTGGGTGCGGACGGCGAACCGGCCGGGGTGTACTGCGCGTTCAGCGAGGTGCACGCGCAGATCGACCTGGAGCGGTCGATCGCCCTGAGTGAGGCCCTCTTCGACGACGCGTCCTGGGGCGTCGTCCTCGTCGATGTCGATCTGCGCCCGACCGTCGTCAACGGCTACGCCTCCCGGGCCCTGGGCGCCGGCCGCACCTCACCGCTCGGGCGGCCCCTGGGCGAACTGCTCACCCAGGGCGTCGAACAACTGGAGGGCGCGCTCCACCACGTCCTGGCGGAGGGAGCGCCGCGCGGGCTCAGCGAGCTGTGGGTGACCCTGGCGGACGGTACCGGCTCCAAAGACCGCTCAGACCGCTCAGACGGCTCAGACCGCTCAGATCAGTCAGACGGCTCCAAAGAGGGCCTCAGGGAGGGCCCCCAAGAGGGCTCAAGGGGCGGCGTCCGGGACGGTTTCCAGGGCGGGCAGGGCAGTCGGCGGCGCTGCTGGCGCAGTGGCTTCCTACGGCTCGCGTCACCGCTCGCGGAGGAGCCGGTCCCGCTCGGCGTCGGCTGGCTCTTCCACGATGTGACGGACGCCAAGCTCGCCGAACAGGAAGCGAACCGGCTCCGCTTCCGGTCGAGCCAACTGCACCGCGCGGGCCGCGCCGCGGTGGAGTGCGAGGACCCGATGGAGGCGGCGACGACCTATCTGGACTTCGCGCTCGCCGGGTTCGCGGACCAGGTCCTCGTCGATCTCCTGGAGCCGGGCGACGGCGGCCGGCTGATCCGTACGGCCTCGACGCCGACGGGTGCGCCGGGCCCCTGCCTCCCGGTCAACGGCGGCGGTATCCCCGTGCGATACCCGCCGGGCCACCCCGCGCTCCAGGCGGCCGACCGCACCGGCTCGGTCCGGGCCAGCGCGCCCTCGTCCTCGGCGACCTGGTCGAAGGACCGCCAGTGGCCGCCCGGTATGACCCACGCCCTGTGCACCGTGCTGCGCAGCCGTGGACGCACCCTGGGCGTGGTGACGTTCCTGCGCGGCCCGTCCCGCCCGGCGTTCGAACGCCCCGACGCGGTGTACGCCGAGAGCATGTCGGTCCTGGCCGCGTCCGCGCTCGACCTGGCGTCCCTCACCGGCGACTGACCTCCGGCCGGGTGGGGCCGGGCGTCCTGACAAGAGGCCCTGGTGGTGAAGGACGCCCTGGTGGTGCAACAGGCCCTAGTGGTGGAAGAAGATCCGCTCCCGGTACTCCGCCATCACCCGCTCATTCCACTCAAGCCCCCCGTCCACATTCCCCGACCTCAGCAGCGGCGGCTCGATCCCCCGCTCCACCAGCCGCTCCGCCGCCGCCGCCATCGTCGCCTGCATCAGCGCGCTGGTGACGACGGTCGACGCGGGGGCGAACGGGGCCTCGATGCCGTCGTGGGTCAGCTCCGCGTCGCCGACGGAGATCAGGGAGTCGAGGACGACGTCGCAGTGGTCCTTGAGGAAGGTGCCGGAGGCGTGCCGGGAGGTGGTCGCCTCGGTGTACGCCACCGAGGTCACGCCGATGACCTTGACCCCGATGGCCCGCGCGGCCATCGCCATCTCGACGGGCAGCGCGTTCCGCCCGGACAGGGAGATGATCACCAGGGTGTCGCCGCGCTCGGCGGGGCTGGAGTCGAGGACGGCGGTGGCGAGGCCGTCCACCCGCTCCAGGGCCGAGCCGAGCGTCGCGGGCATGACATCCACCCCGACCACGCCGGGGACGGTGAGCAGATTCATCAGGGCGAGCCCGCCGGCCCGGTAGACGACATCCTGCGCGGCCAGCGAGGAGTGCCCGGCGCCGAACGCGAAGAGCCGCCCGCCCGATGCGACGGTGTCCGCGATCACCTCGCCCGCCGCCGCGATGTTCCCGGCCTCCTCGTCCCGTACACGTTGCAGCAGACCGATCGCGGCGTCGAAGAACTGACCGGCCAGCTTGCTCTCGCTCATCGCCGAACCCTTTCCGGGGGGTGTGGGGACGCGGATGAGTAACGTGCGTACCCGGTACGTATGGACCATGGAGCGCGCCGGGGAATACCCGTGCCGCGGATCACGTTGCGGTCTGGACCATTCGCCTGTCAATACGGCCTCGGGTACCGGCTTCTCCCGGTGCGGCACGGTTGTCAGTGGGATGCGTAAGAATTGAGTCCGGGGCCGCAGCGCACGAAGCATTGAGGGGCACGAATGTCCGGATTGATCGACACAACGGAGATGTACCTCCGCACCATCCTTGAGCTGGAAGAGGAAGGCGTGGTTCCCATGCGCGCCCGGATCGCGGAGCGGCTGGACCAGAGCGGTCCCACGGTCAGCCAGACCGTGGCCCGGATGGAGCGGGACGGCTTGGTGACGGTCGCCGGGGACCGCCATCTGGAGCTGACCGAGGAGGGCCGGCGGCTGGCGACGCGGGTGATGCGCAAGCACCGGCTCGCCGAGTGTCTGCTCGTGGATGTGATCGGCCTGGAGTGGGAGCAGGTCCACGCGGAGGCGTGTCGCTGGGAGCATGTGATGAGCGAGGCGGTGGAGCGGCGTGTGCTGGAGCTGCTGCGCCACCCCACCGAGTCCCCGTACGGGAACCCGATCCCGGGCCTGGAGGAGCTGGGGGAGAAGGCCGGGGCAGACCCGTTCCTGGACGAGGGCATGGTCTCGCTGGCCGACCTGGACCCGGGCGCCGAGGGCAAGACGGTCGTCGTCCGCCGGATCGGTGAGCCGATCCAGACCGACGCCCAGCTGATGTACACGCTGCGGCGCGCGGGCGTCCAGCCCGGCTCGGTCGTGAGCGTGACCGAGTCGGCGGGCGGCGTGCTCGTGGGCAGCAGTGGGGAGGCGGCCGAGCTGGAGACCGATGTCGCCTCTCACGTCTTCGTGGCCAAGCGCTAGCCAGCGTCCGGCCGGGCGTCTCACCAGGCGCTCTGTTCTGAGATGTCCCGGGCCCCGGAAAGCGCGGGTCCCGGGAGGCTGTGGGCGGATATACGCAGCGGGATACGCGGCTCTCGGCCGAGGTGTCCCATACGAGCATGAGTCCTGCCGGTTCCGCCGTGGGCCCCGGTCGGTCCGGCTCCGCCGGTCTGGCTCCGCCGGTCGGCCTGAGTGGCTTGGACGCCGGGATTCCGTCCCCCGGAGGCATCCACCCGAAGTGCCCGCACCAGCCGGAGACGGTGGCGAGAACCGTCGGGCGCTGCCCGGGCCCGGGACTTCCGCAGCTCCCCGCGTGGATTCATCCGCATCCCCGGCATCACGCGCCCCATAGGGAACGCATTCCGTCCGGAATGGCAGCGCCCGGGTGAATCGCGTGCCAGGCTGGGGCGAGGCATATGACCCACGGCCGGGGAGGGATCAGGGTGATGCGCCCCTCGTACGCCCCGCGCGTCCAGCGGCGATGCGCCCCCCCGCCCTGGCAGGCACTACCGGCCGGCTGTGGTGGCCGTACGGGCCGCCCCGGCCGTACGGGTCGCGGGACCGCGCCCCGGCGGTCCGTGCGCGGCTTGCCCGCTCCGTCCCCGTACGAGTCGCAGTCCCCTGAGGGCTCGCAGTACGAGTCGCCGTCCCCGTACGACTCTCTGTCCCCGCGCGACTCCCCGTATGACGCAGGAGG
>NZ_JBSGUP010000271.1:0-10398 GCF_053607985.1 Streptomyces sp. NPDC055078 | reverse complement strand
GTCGGCTCGCGCCCCCGCCGTACGTGTCAGGCTTCAGGCGAAGACGACGGTACGGCGGCCGTTGAGCAGGATCCGGTGCTCCGCGTGCCACTTCACCGCGCGCGCCAGGGCCTGGCACTCCACATCGCGGCCCACCGCCACGAGCTGTTCCGGGGTCACCTCATGGCCGACCCGTTCGACCTCCTGCTCGATGATCGGGCCCTCGTCGAGGTCGGCCGTCACATAGTGGGCGGTCGCGCCGATCAGCTTCACACCCCGGGCGTGCGCCTGGTGGTAGGGCTTGGCGCCCTTGAAGCTCGGCAGGAAGGAGTGGTGGATATTGATGATCCGGCCGCTGAGCTGCTTGCACAGATCGTCGGAGAGCACCTGCATATAGCGGGCGAGCACCACCAGCTCGACGTTCTCCGCCCGCACCAGCTCCAGCAGCTCCGCTTCCGCTTCCGCCTTGTTGTCCTTGGTGACCGGAATGTGGTGGAAGGGGATGTCGTACGAGCCGACCAGCTCGGCGAAGTCCCGGTGGTTGGAGACGACCGCCGCGATCTCGACGGGCAGCGCGCCGATACTGGAGCGGAACAGCAGATCATTGAGGCAGTGGCCGAATTTGCTGACCATCAGCACGATCCGCATGGGCTCGTCGGCGAGGTGGATCTGCCAGTCCATCTGGAAGGAGTCCCCCACGGCGGCGAAGCTCGCCCGCAGCTTCTCCACGGTCACCGGGGCCTCGGCCGAGAAGTGGACCCGCATGAAGAACAGACCTGTGTCCCGGTCCCCGAACTGCTGGCTGTCCTCGATGTTGCAGCCAGTAATGAAGAGATAGCTCGACACGGCATGCACAATGCCCTTTTTGTCCGGGCAGGAGAGCGTCAGGACGTACTGGTCGGTCATCCTCGTAGGGTGCCACATCGGTACCCCCCGGCCGGACTCCGTCCGGCAGACGGAACAGCCGACGGGACGGCCGACGGGACGGCAAGGGGATCAGCGGGACAGGCCGTGCTCACGCGGTCCGGGTCATGATCCGCAGTACGTCCAGCGAGCGCGGCGGCACGTCCGGGTCCTCCCCGTCATTGGCCGCCAGCTGTATGTGCGCCTCGCGGCACGCCCGTACCGCGTCCGGCCAGCCGGGGTGCTCCAGGTACACGGAGACGAGCGCGTCCGCGCCCACCTGGTGCATGATCCGCAGCACCCTCAGGACGGCCGCGTCCACGAGCGCGGCCTCGGCGGAGTCGCGGAAGATGGTGCCGACGTACTTCTCGGCGGACCAGTTGTCCAGCCAGGTGTCCTCGACCAGCCGGTACACGGCGTCGGTCACATCGCCGTACCCCTCCCGGCCGGTCAACCAGGTCTCCTGGTGGAAGACGGGGTCGGAGAGCATGTGCAGCGCCGAACGCACTTGAGTGCGCCAGCGCCACCAGGGCATGTCGGTGAGCGGCATACCGCCCATGGTGGATGAGCGACGGCCGCGACGGGAAGAGGGGACCGGTCCTTGCTGCACGACCCGATCGTACGTTCTCCGCCGCCGGCGGCCCGCGCAGCCCCCTGACCCCGGGGTTTCCGTAACTCCCGTAGTTCATCTTCCCGTCACCTGTCGTTGAAGCCGACACATTCCGCCGTTACCCGGGTGACGGAATGCTCACTCTTCATGACCGACAGGCGACGCCCGGCCTCCCCCGGCCCCTCGTGGATCGCGCGGACCCGCTCGCTCCGCACCCTGCCCGCGGCCACCGTCACGGCCACTGCCACGGCCGTGGCCCTGCTCGTCTCCGGCTGCGGGGTGATCCCCGGCGGGGCGGACGAGGCCCGGGAGCCCGTGACCGTGATGACCTTCGCGCCCGAGAGCACCGAGGCGACGAACAAGCCCGGAATGCCCGCCATGGCCAAGGCGTACGCCCGCTGGGTCAACTCCGATGGCGGGATCGACGGCCATGAGCTGCGGGTCATCTCCTGCAATGAGCGGAACACCCGGGTCGGCGCCCTGGCCTGCGCGCGGCAGGCGGTCGACGAGGAGGTGGACGCGGTCGTCGGCTCGTACAGCCAGCACGGCGACAGCGTCCTGGCCCCGCTCGAAGCGGCCGGTATCCCCTTCATCGGCGGGTTCGGGGTCTCGGAGGAGGAGTTCAACAGCAATATGTCCTATCCCGTCAACGGCGGGCAGGCCACCCTGCTCGTCGGCAACGGCCTTCAGCTCGCCGACGTCTGCCGCCGGGTGACGCTCGTACGGCCCGACTCGCTGGCGGGCGACGAGCTGCCGCCGCTCCTGAACGCCGGTCTCGCCTCGGCCGACCGGCGGTCCACCGACGTCCCGGCGGCCGAGGACGCGACCGACTACACCGAGGTCGCCGGCCGGGCCCGTACCAAGGCGGGAAGGTCGGCCCCCTCAGGGACCTCCTCAGGGGCCGCCGTCGCCCCCTCAGGGACCTCCTCAGGGACCCCCTCAGAGAGCGGTGACTCCCGGCCCGGCTGTGTCACGGCCGCGCTCGGCGAGCGCACCGAGACGTTCTTCGACTCCTTCCGGCGGCTGCCCCCCGACGATCTCAAGGTCAGGGTCTCCTCCGTCCTCGGGAGCGTCGGCCAGTCGCTCATCGACCGTACGGGCGGCCCTAAGGGCGTCTTCGAGGGCGCCTTTATCACCGGGTGGTACCCGGACGCGGGGGACGCGCGCTGGGACGGGATGGAGAGGGTGATCGCCGCCCACGCGTTCGGCGACAACCGCATCGACCCCGCCGACGCGGGCGTGCAGACCACCTGGATCGCGTACACCGTGCTGAGCGCGGTCGTCGAGTCGCTGGACTCGGACGACATCTCCCCGGAGCAGATCACCGAGGCCCTGGACAACGGGGTCCGGGTGACGACCGGCGGTCTCACTCCCCCACTGCGCTGGGACTACGAGGACGATCTGGACACCCCCGGCTTCCCCAGGATCGTGAACCGGGCGGTGACCTTCCAGGTCGTACGGGACGGACGGCTCGTGGCGCAGCGCGCCGGCTTCGTCGACGTCGGCGCGACCCTGGCGAACTCCGACACGGGCTGAGCCGCTTTCTGGCTCCCGCCGAGGCCCCATGACTCCCGCCGAGGCCCCGTGACTCCGGCTGAGCCCCGGGCACGGGCTGACCCTCCGGCCGGGGGTTGAGCCGGTGGCCCTGGCCGCCTCGGCAGGCCCGGCGTCAGGCCCCGGCCGACCCGGCAGCCCCCGCCGCGCGGTGCTCCGGCGAACCCGGTGGGGACCGGCCGACCCGGCCGACCCGGCCGACCCCGCCGGACGGCGCCCCCGTGCCCCCGCGCCCCCATCCCCCCAGGGCTGCTCAGAGCTGGTCGCTGCGGCGTTCCGTCAGGTCGTAGCGGGCCGCGATGGCGTTCCACAGGCCCGATGCCTCGCGCTTGGCCTCGGTGGCCTCGCCGCTGGCGCGGTTGGCCTGGGAGGCGCGCTTGGTGGTGCGGGCGCGGCCGTCGCGGCAGACCTTCTTGCTCTTGGCCTGGGTGGCCCAGGCCGCGTAGTGGTCGTCCGCCGCCGCCGAAGCCTGCCATGCGTCGGTGAGCGACTCGGTCAGATCCTCGTTCTCGGGCAGCTTGTCCACGGGCAGCACCTTGAGCCGGGTGACCAGACCGCGGCGCTGCTCGGCCGCCCCCCGCAGATCCGCCGCCGCCCGGTCCAGGTTCTGGCACCGTTTGATGCTCTCCACCGACCTGATCACCGCGGCACGGCTGTCGTTGCTGTCCGCGAGCAGCCGGTCGAGCCCCACGGCCTGCGTCTTCACCGGGTCGGCCGGCTCCTTCGCGGAGGGCTCGGCGGACTGTCCGGGCGAGTTCGCGGCGGCCACGTTCTTGCTCGCGCCGGGTTCGTCGCCCTTGTCGTCGTCGCCGCCGAACACGACGGCGCCGGCGGCCAGCCCGAGTACGGCACAGCCGACCACCACGGCGGCGAGGACCGGCAGCGGCGAGGACTTCTTCTTCCGCCGCGGCTCGGGGTCCTCCGGCCGGACCGCGCCCTGGTACTGCGGCGGCGGACCGCCGTCGAAGCGGGGCGGCTGCCCGGCCGGGCCCGGGCCCGCGCCCGGCCCGTCCGTACGGAAGAGACTGTCGAACTCGGCGGGCGGCGGGCGCTCACCGGGCGCCCCCGGCCGGATCCCGTAGGGCGGGCCCATGGGTTCCGCCGGTACGGGCGGCAGATACTGCGTCACCGGCTCGGCGGCGGACGGCTGCCCGGGGCCGAACCCCTCGGGCGGGAGCGCCCCCGGCGCGACGGGCGGTATGTGCTGGGTGGCATCCAAGGCACCGGGTCCGGCACCGGGTCCGATGGGCGGTATGTGCTGGATGTACCGCACCCCGTCCGAGGGGCCCATGCCCGGCGGAACGGGCGGTATGTACTGAGTGGCGTCGGATGCACCGGCACCGGCACCGGCACCGGGCCCGGGTTCGATAGGCGGTATGTGCTGGATGTACTGGGTCGCCTCCGAGGCGCCCTCGACCGGCGGGACCGGAGGCAGATGCTGGGTGGCGTCCACGGCGCCCATCGCAGGCGGCTGAGGATACGACTGAGGAGGCAGGTGCGCGGGCGCCTGCGGAGGCATCTGCGGCATCGCCCCCGGCCCACCCGGCGGTACGTACGGAATGTACTGCGTCGCGTCGGACGCCCCGGCGACCGGCTCCGGCGGCGGCAGCGCGCCCGGTCCGGCACCCGGCGGTACGGCGTCCGGCAGGGGCTGGGCGGCGGGCGGCGGGCCGGGCGGCGACCCGTGTCCGGCACCCGGGCCCGGGTGCCGGGACTCCGGGGGCAGGCTCCCCGGCGGCCGGCCCCACGGCTCCCCGCCCACGGGCGCCGTCTGCCCACCCGGCCCCTGGGGTGCCAGGGGGCCGGATCCGTCGGCGGGCAGCACGACGCCCTCGTGCGCGGGCCGGTCGGCCGGTAGCCGCTCGTCACCCTGTCCGCTGTGCGTCACCGGTACTCCTACGTCTGGATACGTGTGGACTTGCCTATGAACCTACGGAAGCGACAGTTCACGCTACCGGGTGTCCAAAGTCCTCCGCACACACGTCCGGAACCGGTGCCGGCCGGCGCCCGCGAGCCCAGGTCAGCGGGCCTCCTGGGGACGGCCCCCGACAAAGGTCACGCCGCCTGCACCTCCATCCGCGCACCGAACTCACGGACCGACGGCTCATCCGCGTACGGCTCCAGGCGCTGCTGGAAGTCGTCCAGATACTCCGCGCCCCGGCTGGAGCGCAACTGCCCCAGCAACTCCACCGCGCGGGTGCCCGTCTGGCACGCCTCCTCCACCTCGCGCTGCTGGACCTGCGCGGTGGCCAGCAGGACGAGCCCGATCGCCCGCCGCCGCGCCCGGCCCTCCGGATGGCTCTCCAGCGCGTCCGCCGCCTGCTGGGCCGCCGCCTCCGACTCGCCCAGATCGCGGTAGCAGTGCGCCAGTTCGTCCGCGAGATAGGCGCGGTCGAAATGGGCGATCCACACCGGGTCGTCCCCGGCCTCCGGCTCGGCCCGCTCCAGCGAGGCGACCGCCTTCGTCGCCACCGCATGACAGGTCCTGGCGTCCCCGAGCAGCGCGTGACCGCGCGCCTCGGCGGCGTAGAACATCGACTCGGCCCGGGGGGTGATATGCCCCCGGGCGCCTTCCTGGGCGGCGCGCGCCAGTTGGGCGATCTCTCTCGGATTGCCGAGCTGGGCGGCGAGATGGCTCATGGAGGCCGCGAGCACATAGCCGCCGTACGCCCGGTCGCCCGCCGCCTGCGCCAGGCGCAGCGCCTGGATGTAGTAGCGCTGGGCGAGACCGGGCTGGCCCGTGTCGACGGCCATGTAACCCGCCAGTTCGGTGAGCCGGGCGACCGCCCCGAACAGCTCCCGGCCGACGGATTCGCGGTACGAGCCCGACAGCAGCCCGGAGACCACGGAGTTGAGGTAGTGCACGACGACCGGGCGGACATGCCCACTGCCGAAACGGTGGTCCAGCTCGGTGAGCGCGGCCGTCATCGCCCGTACGGCCTCGACGTCCGAACTGCCCACCCGGGCGCCCGCCGTGCGCGCCACCTGGGCGTCCGCGCCCGTGATCAGCCAGTCCCGGCTGGGTTCGACCAGCGCGGAGGCCGCGACCGCCGCGCCGGAGAGGAAGTCCCGGCGTCCCACATCGCTGCGCCACAGCTCACAGACCTGCTCGATGGCGCCGAGCACGGTCGGGGAGAACTGGAGGCCGACGCCGGACGCCAGATTCTTGCCGTTGGCCATACCGATCTCGTCGATCGTGACCGTACGGCCGAGTTTGCGGCCCAGCGCCTCGGCGATGATGCCGGGCGCCCGCCCGCGCGGCTGCTGACCACGCAGCCAGCGCGCCACCGACGTCTTGTCGTAGCGCAGGTCCAACCCCCTTTCCGCGCCGACCATGTTGACGCGGCGGGCGAGCCCGGCGTTGGAACACCCGGCTTCCTGGATGAGCGCCTGCAACCGTTCGTTCGGCTGTCGGGCGACGAGAGGCCGTGCTGCCATGAATAACCCCCTGAGGCCGCGGTGATCCACGCAGGGATCATTGCCCGGCTGATTTACGGAGAATGCAGACTTCGTGCACCTGATCCGGAATTTCCAGAAGTTCGTTATTCCAGAAGTACGTGCGGAATCGGTGCAGAAGTCCGTCCGGAATCTGGAAGACGGCCGCGTGGTACCTCCCCCGGCACCGGCGACGCGTCGCCCCCCTTTGTAATAACTGGGTACCCGCCCCCGTGGCCCGTCTCCACACGCGCCCCCGTCCATGCATCCGTGCGCCCCGCGTGCAGGGCGGGTGCTCCGGGGCGGCCCACGGAGGGCCCGTAACCCAAGGTGACGGCTGGAGTTGAGAGTGTCGTGGAAGAGACCATCGCAGTCACGGCAGCCGCACCCATCCCCCAGCAGCGCGGTGAGCTGCTGCTCGATCACGCCGTGCGGTACGCGGAAGAGCGGCACTGGGACGTGTTCCCCGGCACCTGGCTGGAGGCGGGCGAGGGCAGAGAGTACTGCTCCTGCGGCGAACGGGACTGTGCGTCGCCCGGCGCGCACGCGGCCAGGCCGGACTGGGCGAGCCTGGCGACCGGCAGCGCGACCGGCGCCCGGCGGCTGTGGGGCAAGCAGCCGAAGGCGGCGGTCCTGCTGCCGACCGGCCGCAGCTTCGACGCCATCGACGTCCCGGAGTCCGCGGGCTTTCTGGCGCTGGCCCGGCTGGAGCGCATGCAACTGCCGCTCGGCCCGGTGACCCGCACCCCCGAGCGCCGGATGCTGTTCTTCGTCCTCCCGGGCGCCGCGCTCAAGATCCCCGGGCTGCTCCGCTCGCTGGGGTGGGCACCCGGGGCCATCGACATGCTCGCCCGGGGCGAGGGCCACTATGTGGCGGCTCCGCCGACCCGGGTCGGCGGCGCGGGCGCGGTCCAGTGGGCCCGCCGCCCCACTCCCGCCAACCGCTGGCTGCCGGACGCGGACGAGCTGATCAGCCCGCTCGCGTACGCCTGCGGACGGGAGGCCGCCGAGGTGCGCGCCCGCACGGCTTGAGGGCTGACCCGTTGCGTACGGCCTGAGGGCTTTCCCGTGACGTACGGCCTGAGGGCTTTCCCGTGACGTACGGCCTGAGGGCTGACCCGTCAGGGAGCCCGCACAGACCCCCGTGGCGGAAGCCCGCACAGGCCCCGGCGGAGCCTGCTTAAGGTGGTCCCGTACTGGTGCATGCATACCGACCGCATGTATGACCGACCTGTACGACTGACCGGGAACACCGAGAGGCGGGGCAGATGCCGGACGACCTGGCGACGGGGGCCGCAGCGGGCGGAGCGGGGGCCGGCGGAGCGCGGGCCGACGGAGCGGGGGTGGCACCGCCCGCCGTCCGTGTCGAGGGACTGTGGAAGAGGTTCGGCGAGCAGATCGCCGTCTCCGGCATCGATCTCACCCTCCCCGCGGGCAGGTTCATCGGTCTGGTCGGCCCGAACGGCGCCGGCAAGACGACCACGCTCTCGATGGTCACCGGGCTGCTGCGCCCGGATCACGGGAAGGTGGAGATCGTCGGCCACGACGTGTGGCGCGACCCGGTCGCGGTCAAGTCCCGGATCGGTGTCCTCCCTGAGGGGCTGCGGCTCTTCGACCGGCTCTCCGGCCGCGAACTGCTGGCCTACAGCGGCCGACTGCGCGGGCTGCCCGGCGCCGAGGTCGACAAACGCGCCGCCCAGCTCCTGGGCGTCCTCGATCTGGCGGGCGCGCAGAACAAACTGGTCGTCGACTACTCGACCGGTATGCGCAAGAAGATCGGGCTGGCCGCCGCCCTGCTGCACAACCCCGAGGTGCTCTTCCTGGACGAGCCCTTCGAGGGCGTCGACCCGGTCTCGGCGCAGACCATCCGCGGCGTCCTGGAGCGGTACACCGCGTCCGGCGCGACCGTCGTCTTCTCCAGCCATGTCATGGAGCTGGTGGAGTCCCTCTGCGACTGGGTCGCCGTGATGGCCGGGGGCCACATCCGCGCCCAGGGCACCCTGGCGGAGGTCCGCGGCGACGCGCCCTCGCTCCAGAGCGCGTTTCTGGAGCTGGTCGGCGCGACCGGGCGCGACGCAGGCGACTCCCTGGACTGGCTCGGCGGGGGCGGTGCGCGGTGAGCGCCTCCGGGGCGGGTGGCGTGGTCGACGCCTCCGGGACGGGCGCTGTGGGCACCGCCGGCAGGGGGCCGGTGACCGCACCCGGCCCGGACGCGGTGAGTACGGGACGGCTGGCCGGGCTCTTCGTACGGCTGAAGCTGTCGCTGCTGCGCAACGGGCTGAACCAGTCGACGGCCCGCACCGCCGTGTTCGTCGTGTCGCTGGTGTTCACCCTGCTCCTCGCGACCGGCCAGCTCCTGGGGCTGGTTCTGCTGCGCGGCAGCGACCACGCGGCGACCGTGGTGGTCCTGTTGACGGGTGTGCTGGCGCTCGGCTGGGCCGTGATGCCGCTGTTCTTCCCCAGCGGGGACGAGACACTGGACCCGACCCGGCTGGTGATGCTGCCGCTGCGGCCGGGCCCGCTGGTCGCCGCGCTGCTGGCGGCGTCGCTGGTGGGCATCGGCCCGCTGTTCACGCTCTGCCTGCTGGTGGGCTCGGCGCTCGCGCTGTCCTACGGTGCCGTCGCGGCGCTCGTCGCGCTCGTCGCGGTCCCGCTGGTGCTGTTGGTGTGCGTGGCGCTGGCGCGGGCGGTGTCGGCGGGCAATATCCGGCTGCTGACCTCCCGCAAGGCACGCGATCTGGCGCTGCTGAGCGGTCTGGTGGTCGCGGTCGGCATCCAGGTGGTCATCTTCGGCGTCCAGCGGCTGGGCGAGCGCGGCGGTCTGACGGCACTGGACCCGGTGGCGGATGTCGTACGGTGGCTGCCGCCCGCGTCCGCGATCGGTGCGATCGGCTCGGCGGCCGACGGGTCGTACGGCGTGGCGCTGGTCCAGCTCGCCCTGTCGGGCGCGGCCCTGTACGGCCTGCTGTGGTCCTGGCAGCGCAGTCTGACCAAGCTGATGACGGCCCCCGACGGCTCGACGCTCGCCGCGTCGCAGAACACGGACGCCAAGGGGGCCCGCGACGGGGCCGCCACCGGATGGCACCAGTTGCTGCCCGAAGGGCGCACGGGCACGGTGATGCGGCGGAGCCTGCGCTATGTGTGGCGCGACCCGAAGACCAAGGCCGCGTGGGTCACGTCGCTGGTGCTCGGTCTGATCGTGCCGCTGTTCAACGCGCTCCAGGGCGCGGGGTCGGTCTACTTCGCGTCCCTCGCGGCGGCGATGCTGGGCATGCTGATGTACAACCAGTTCGGGCAGGACACCTCCGCGTTCTGGATGGTGGCGCAGACGATCTCGACCACCGAGGACGCCTACGCGGAGCTGCGGGCGCGGGCGCTGGCCCTCCTGGTGATCACCCTCCCGTACACGATCGCCGTCATCGCCCTCGTCGCGGCCGTCGTGGGCGACTGGCGGACACTGCCTTCGGCACTGGGGCTGTCCCTCGCCTTGCTGGGCGCGATGCTCGCGACGGGCGCGGTGGCGTCGGCCTACTTCCCGTACTCGATCCCGCAGGACAGCGCGTACAAGAACGTCGCGCCGGGGCAGGGATCGCTCGCCTGGATCTCGCTCCTCGGCGGGATGCTCGCCGGGGCGCTGCTGTCCGGGCCGGTGATCGCCATGACGATCTGGCTCCATCTGACGGACGGCCACGGGTCGCTGTGGGTCCTGCTGCCGGTCGGCGCGGCGTACGGGACGCTGCTCGGCTGGGCAGGGGTACGGCTGGCGGCGGCACCGACCGCCCGGCGGCTGCCGGAAATCCTCACGGCGGTCAGCAAGGGCTGAGGGCCGGGGCGTCCCTGCTCCTGCCCGTCGCCTGCCATTTCGGCCCGGCCCGGGGGGGGGCTCTGCCCCTGGGCTCCGCCCCGGGGACCCCGCC